>JANXVK010000388.1 GCA_025351675.1 Rhizobacter sp. | reverse complement strand
CACCACAGCAACCCGATGAAGATCGCCTTGAGCAAGTTCAAGAGGTCTGGCGGTCGCTTCATCTCGATCAACCCAGTGCGCACCGGCTACTCGGCGATCGCCGATGAGTGGATCCCGATCAAGCCCGGCACCGATGGCGCGCTGTTCATGGCGCTGCTGCACGAGTTGATCGCGAACGACCTGATCGACCACGCGTTCCTGAAGCGCTTCACGAATGCGCCGCAGCTGGTGGTGCTCGACGACTGTTCGCGCCAGGGCCTGTTCGCGTTCGATCCGAACCCCGAGAAGGGCCCGCCGGGCGACGGCCGGCATCCGCACAACAAGCTGGTGTTCGACAAGACCAGCGGAACGGTGCTCAACGCCTACCCCGAAGGCATCGCCGAAGGCTGCGATCCGGCGCTCGAAGGCCACTACACGCTCGCCGACGGCACGAAGGTCGCGCCGTCGTTCCAATTGCTGCGCGATCGCGTCGCGAGCTGCACGCCGGAGTGGGCCTCGGCGATCACCGGGATCGACCCCGCGCGCATCCGCAAGCTCGCGCTCGAGATGGGTGACACCGCGCTGAAGCAGGCGTTCGAGATGCCGATCCCGTGGACCGACGCGTGGGGCAAGCTGCACCCGACCACGCAGGCGCGCCCGGTCGCGTTCCACGCGATGCGCGGCCTCGCGGCGCACTCGAACGGCTTTCAAACGGTGCGCGCGCTGGCGGTGCTGATGAGCGTGCTCGGTACGATCGACGCGCCCGGCGGCTTTCGCCACAAGGCGCCGTACCCGCGCCACATCGTGCCCAACTACCGCGCGTTCAATTCGCCGGAGATGATCCAGCCGAACACGCCGCTGAACGCCGCGCCGCTCGGCTTTCCGGCCAACCCCGACGAGCTCGCGATCAACCCCGACGGCTCGCCGATCCGCATCGATCACGCGTTCTCGTGGGAGCACCCGCTGAGCGCCCACGGGCTGATGCACAACGTGATCACGAACGCGGTCAAGGGCGACCCGTATCGCATCGACACGCTGCTGATCTTCATGGCCAACATGGCTTGGAACAGCAGCATGAATACGATGGCCGTGCGCGAGATGCTGAACCGCAAAGACGACGCCGGCGAGTACATGATCCCGTTCCTCGTGGTCTGCGATGCGTTCCAGAGCGAGACGGTGGCGTTCGCCGATCTGGTGCTGCCCGACACCACGTACCTCGAACGCCACGACGTGATGAGCATGCTCGACCGGCCGATCTCGGAGTTCGACGGGCCGGTCGATTCGGTGCGTATTCCGGTCGTGCCGCCGACCGGGCAGTGCAAGCCGTTCCAAGAGGTGCTGATCGAGCTGGCGTCGCGGCTCAAGTTCCCGGCCTTCACGACCGCGGAAGGCACGCGCAAGTTCAAGGACTACCCCGAGTTCGTCGTCAACTTCCAGCCCGCGCCGGGCATCGGTTTTCTGATGGGCTGGCGCGGCAAGGACGGCGACCAGCACCTGCGCGGCGAGCCGAACCCGAAGCAGTGGGAGGCGTACGAGAAGAACAACTGCGTGTTCCAGTACCACATGCCCGAGACGATGCACTACATGCGCAACTGGAACCGCGAGTACCTCGATTTCGCGAAAGAGAAGGGCTGGCGCCAGAAGAACGACCCGGTGCAGCTCGCGCTGTACTCCGACACGCTGCAGAGCTTTCGCCTCGCGGCGCAGGGCAAGAGCGCCGGCCGGCAACCGCCCGAGCATCTGCGCGAGCGCATCGACACCTACTTCGATCCGCTCCCGTTCTGGTACGCGCCGCTAGAAGAGGCCGCGACCGACCTCGCCGCGTACCCGCTCAACGCGATCACGCAGCGCCCGATGGCGATGTACCACTCGTGGGATTCGCAGAACGCGTGGCTGCGGCAGATCCACAGCCACAACTACCTGCAGGTGAATCCGCTGACCGCGCAGGCGGCAGGCATCGCCGACGGTGGCTGGTGCTGGGTCGAGAGCCCGTGGGGCAAGGTGCGCTGCATGATCCGCTACAGCGAGGCGGTCGAGCCCGGCACCGTGTGGACCTGGAACGCGATCGGCAAGGCCGACGGCGCGTGGCAGCTTGCACCGGGCGCCGACGAAGCACGCAAGGGCTTCTTGTTGAACCATCTGATCACCGAAGAACTGCCGTTTGCAGGGAGCGCCTCCAAAACGATCAGCAACTCGGACCCGATCACGGGCCAGGCGGGCTGGTACGACGTGCGCGTGCGCATCCGGCCGGCCGAGCCTGAAGAACCCGAAGCGACGTTCCCGCAGATCGCGACCGTGCCGGCCGCCCCGGGCGTGCTCGGCAAGGCGGTGACCGTGCTGACCTACTTCGCGGGACGGAGCAAATCATGATCCGCTGGCTGCAGGAACTGCTGCACTCGAACGTCGTCGCCGAGGCACCCGCGCGCGTGCTGCCGTCGCCACCGCTGAGCGCGCCGACGCGCGTGCGCGCCGAACAGGGCGAGACGCTCGCGATCCAGCTCGCGCTGGTGATCGACCTCAACGTCTGCGTTGGCTGCCACGCCTGCGTGACCTCGTGCAAGCAATGGAACACGTCGGGCAGTGCCGGCCCGCTCGCCGACGAGAAACCGTACGGCGCCGACCCGACCGGCACGTTCTTCAACCGCGTGCAGACCTACGAGGCCGGCATCTTCCCCGGCACCGACACGATCCACTTCCCGAAGAGCTGCCTGCACTGCGAAGACCCGCCGTGCGTGCCGGTGTGCCCGACCGGCGCGAGCTACAAGCGCAAGGAAGACGGCATCGTGCTGGTCGACTACGACAAGTGCATCGGCTGCAAATACTGCGCGTGGGCCTGCCCGTATGGCGCGCGCGAGCTCGACGAAGAGCGCCAGGTGATGACGAAGTGCACGCTGTGCGTCGACCGCATCTACGACGAGCACCTGCCCAAGGAAGACCGCAAGCCCGCGTGCGTGAAGGCCTGCCCGACCGGCGCGCGCCTGTTCGGTGACGTGAAGGATCCGAACTCCGAAGTCTCGATCGCGATCCGCGAGCGCGGCGGCTATTCGCTGATGCCCGAGTGGGAGACGCAGCCGGCGAACCAGTACCTGCCGCGGCGCAAGACCGAGACCGTGGGTGAGCAGCCGGTCGGAGGCAACCCGTGAACCCCGCGTTCTCGGTCGTGATCTTCACGACGATCGCCGGCGCGGCACAGGGGCTGGTCGTCGCGCTCGCGCTCGCGCTGCTCGCCGGGCTGCCGATGGCGCCCGGCTTCGTCAGCGCCGCGCTGATCCTCGCCGAAGTCATGCTGCTGATCGGCCTCGGCGCATCGTTCGCGCACCTGGGCCGGCCCGAGCGCGCGTGGCGGGCGGTGCTGATGTGGCGCACGTCGTGGCTCTCGCGCGAGGTCATCGTGCTGCCGGCGTTCATCGGCGTGATCGCGTTGTGGTGGCTGGCGTTGCGCTTCGGCGTCGACATGGGAAAAAGCGCGCCGTTGCTGCCGGTGGCGGTGATCGTGCTGGCGGCTCTTCTCTGGTACTGCACCGCGATGATCTACGCCTGCCTGCGCTTCGTTCAGGAGTGGGCCCAGCCGCTGACGCTGGTCAACTTCACGCTGATCGGTCTGTCGTCCGGTTTGATGCTCGC
>JANXVK010000349.1 GCA_025351675.1 Rhizobacter sp. | reverse complement strand
GTCGGTGACCTTCCCGCCCGGCAACTGCCCGCCCTCGCCCGGCTTCGCGCCCTGCGCCATTTTGATCTGGATCTGGTCGGCGCTCTGCAGGTACTCGGTGGTCACACCGAAGCGGCCCGACGCGACCTGCTTGATCTTCGAGCGCAGCGAGTCGCCCTCGTTCAGCTCGAAGTCGACCTGGATGTTGCCCGGCCCGATCACGTCACTGAACTTCGTGCCCCGCTTGATCGGGATGCCCTTCAGCTCGTTGCGATAACGCGCCGGGTCTTCGCCGCCCTCGCCGGTGTTCGACTTGCCGCCGATCCGGTTCATCGCGACTGCGAGGTTGGCGTGCGCTTCTGTCGAGATCGAGCCGAGCGACATCGCGCCGGTCGCGAAGCGCTTGACGATCTCGCTCGCGGGTTCGACCTCGTCGATGGGAATCGCCTTGCTCGGATCGACCTTGAACTCGAACAGCCCGCGCAAGGTCATGTGACGGTGCGACTGGTCGTTGATGATCTGCGCGTATTCCTTGTAGGTCTCGAACTTGTTGGCGCGCGACGCGTGCTGCAGCTTCGCGATCGCGTCGGGCGTCCACATGTGCTCTTCGCCACGCACGCGCCAAGCGTACTCGCCGCCGGCATCGAGCATGCCTTCGAGCACCGGGTCGTCGCCGAACGCGGCCTTGTGCATGCGAATCGCCTCTTCGGCCACCTCGAACACGCCGATGCCGCCGATTTGGCTCGCGGTGCCCTTGAAGAACTTCTGCACCAGGTCTTTCTCGAGGCCGATCGCCTCGAACAGCTGCGCGCCGCAGTAGCTCATGTAGGTCGACACGCCCATCTTGGACATGATCTTCGACAGACCCTTGCCGACCGCCTTCACGTAGTTGTAGATCGCCTTTTCGGCCGACAAATCACCGGCGAGCTCCTTGTGCATCGAGGCCAGCGTTTCCATCGCGAGGTACGGGTGAACTGCTTCCGCGCCGTAGCCGGCGAGCACACCGAAGTGATGTACTTCTCTTGCCGAGCCGGTCTCGACGACAAGGCCGGCGGTCGTGCGCAGGCCCTCGCGCACCAGATGCTGGTGGATCGCCGACAGCGCCAGCAGCGCGGGAATCGCGACGAAGTCGCGGTTCATTTGGCGGTCGCTGATGATCAGGATGTTGTGGCCGCTCTTGATCGCGTCCACGCTCTCCGCGCACAGCGATGCGAGCTTGGCTTCGACGCCTTCATCGCCCCAGACCAGCGGGTACGTGATGTTCAGCTCGTAGCTTTTGAACTTCGCGCCGGTGTGCTTCTCGATCTCGCGCAGCCGCGCCATCGCCTCGAAATCGAGGATCGGCTGCGGAACTTCCAAACGCATCGGCGGATTCACCGCGTTGATGTCGAGCAGGTTCGGCTTCGGGCCGATGAACGACACCAGCGACATCACGATCGCCTCGCGGATCGGGTCGATCGGCGGGTTGGTCACCTGCGCGAACAGCTGCTTGAAGTAGTTGTAGAGCGGCTTGTTCTTGTCCGACAGCACCGCGAGCGGCGAGTCGTTGCCCATCGAGCCGATGCCTTCTTCTCCGGCTTGCGCCATCGGGCTGAGCAGAAACTTCAGGTCTTCTTGCGTGTAGCCGAAAGCCTGCTGGCGGTCGAGCAGCGGTTCGGAGTGCGCGGCGGGCTGCGCGCCGGCCGGCACGTCTTCAAGCTTGACGCGCACGCTCTCGATCCACTGACGGTACGGCTTGGCCGACGCGAACTGGTTTTTCAGTTCCTCGTCTTCGATGATGCGGCCCTGCTCCAAGTCGATCAGCAGCATCTTGCCCGGCTGCAGGCGCCACTTCTTGACGATGCGGTTTTCGGCAATCATCGGCAGCACGCCGGATTCGGAGGCGCCGACGATCAGGTCGTCGTCGGTCACCATGTAGCGCGTCGGGCGCAGGCCGTTGCGGTCGAGCGTGGCGCCGATCTGGCGCCCGTCGGTGAAGACCATCGCGGCCGGGCCGTCCCAAGGCTCCATCATCGCGGCGTGGTACTCGTAGAACGCCCGGCGGCGCTGGTCCATCGTCGCGTGCTGCTCCCAGGCCTCGGGGATCATCATCATCGCGGCGTGCGCGAGCGAGTAGCCGCTCATCACCAGCAGTTCGAGCGCGTTGTCGAACGTGGCCGTGTCGGATTGGTGCTCGAAGCTGATCGGGTAGAGCTTCTTCAGGTCGTCGCCGAGCACCGGCGACTTCATCACGCCTTCGCGCGCACGCATCCAGTTGAAGTTGCCCTTGACGGTGTTGATCTCGCCGTTGTGCGCGACCATGCGGTACGGGTGCGCGAGCGGCCACTCGGGGAAGGTGTTGGTCGAGAAGCGCTGGTGCACCAGCGCGAGCGCCGAGGTGACACGGGTGTCCTGCAGGTCCTTGTAGTACTTGCCGACCTGATCGGCGAGCAGCAGGCCCTTGTAGATCACGGTGCGGCAGCTCATGCTGGGCACGTAGTACTCGCGCGAATGGGTGAGCTTCAGCGCCTGGATCGCGCTCGACGCGGTCTTGCGGATCACGTAGAGCTTGCGTTCGAGCGCATCGGGCACGATCACGTCGGGCCCGCTGCCGATGAAGATCATCTTCAGGATCGGCTCTTTCGCGCGCACCGTCGGCGACATCGGCATCTCGGCGTCGACCGGCACATCGCGCCAGCCGAGCAGAATCTGGCCCTCGGCCTTCACCGCGCGTTCCAGTTCCTGGACACAGGCCAGACGCGAAGCGTGTTCCTTCGGCAGAAAGATCATGCCGACGCCATATTCACCTGGCGGCGGCAGCGAGATGCCCACGGACCCGTCAGGGGCCACTCCGGCCCGCGCCATCTCGGCGCGATAGAACTCATCGGGGAGCTGGATCAGGATGCCGGCGCCATCGCCCATCAGCTTGTCGGCCCCGACTGCGCCGCGGTGGTCGAGGTTCTCGAGAATCTTCAAGCCCTGCTCGACGATCGAGTGCGACCGCTGGCCCTTGATGTGTGCCACGAAGCCGACGCCGCAGGCATCGTGCTCGTTCGACGGGTCATAGAGGCCATCGCGGCGCGCCGCGTCGATTTCGTCAGCAAGCGGCTGGGCGGGCGCGGTGGTCCCGAGGGGGGGGTGTTGCATGTCGGCGCTCCGTGATGTCGTCAAAGCATACTGCAGTGCAGCATGGCGCTCAAGAACAATCTCTCTACTCCGTCCCTATTTAATATGATGACTCGACACGATGACATTAAATAGGGACAGATTAGTGCGCGTATCACCCACCGCCCGGCGCCCGTCTCGGCCGGCCCCTCGGTCGCGCTTGCGCCGGCCGATCGCCCGCCTGCGCAGCCGCCGACGCCAGAAAGCGCGCCGAACCGAGCGGCCAGCCGCCGCGCGCTGCACCGAGCAGCTCGGCGACTTGGGCATCGGCCAGCATGCGTTGCAGCTCGACCTCGTGCCTGGCCTCCCGTTCGAACGGCGTGTTGCCGAGCCCCCACCACGCCTCGTGTTCTGTCAGCCACGCCAGCGCGCCACGGCCGACATGGTGGCCGGCGCTCGACCACGGCCACTCGACCGCTGTCGCCGCCACGCCGGCGCGGACCGGCGCCTGCTCGACCAGCACGATGCCCGAACGCAAATAGCGTTCCGGCTCGAGCGCCGCGGCCTGAAAGCGGCCCGCCCACAGCGCCCCGCTGCCACCGTGGCGGCGATGAAAGGCCGGGACGTAACGCCGGTTCAAGCGCTGCATGAAGCGCCCCAGATCGGCGCCACGGTGCGGCGTGGCGAGCAGCAGCACGGCGTCATCCAGCAAGGCCCAGGCGTGGATCGCGACCGTGCCGCCCAGCGCCAGTTCGCGCAGCGACGCGAGGTAGGCACGTCGATCGACGTCATCGACAAAAGCAGATCGCGACGCCCCGGTTCGTTGAACCACGAGGTGCGGTTGGCCGGCGACGGCCAAGCGCGGCATGCGGGCCATGGGCGCATTCCTTCCGAATGTGGGCGTGGCCGCGATGGTACTGGCGGCGCGGCCCCCCGTCGCCCGTCGTCAGCTTCGATCCGGGGCGCCGTGCACGTCGGTCAAGTCGATCGCGACGCCGGTCAGGCGCAGGTGCTCCTTGAGCGCGAACCGGTCTGTCATGCCCGCGATGTAGTCGACCACGGTCTGCTGCAAGGGCAGCCGCCGGGCGTGCTCGGCCGGCAACTGCCCGGGCTGCGCAAGGTAGGCATCGAACAGGTCGCGAACCACCCGCTTGGCGCCTTCGGTCGTGCGCACCACCTGCGCGTGCCGATAAAGCTCGCGGCGCAGGAAGGCGTTGACCTGCCGCAGTTCACCACCCATCGCGGCGCTGAAGGTGATCAACGGCGGCCCGGCGCGCGCCGCGTCTGCAGTGGCCGGGCGCTGCGCGTCGATCAGCGCCGTCGACGCATCGATCACGTCATAGACCAGCGCCGACAGCATGCGCCGAAGCGTTTCGTACAACAGGCGCCGCCCGGACAGCGCCGGCGCGCCTTGCAGCGCCAGCATGTGAAAGCGCATGAACAGCGGCAACTCGGTCAGCCGCTCGTAGACCAGCAGGCCCGAGCGAACACCGTCGTCGATGTCGTGCGCGTTGTAAGCGATTTCGTCGGCGAGGTTGCAGATCTGCGCCTCCAGGCTCGGCGCACTGCGTTCGAGAAACCGGCGCCCGACGCCGCCGGGTTCATCGGCCTCGAGGGCCAGTGCCCGACGCCGCGAGCAGTGCTTGAGGATGCCTTCGCGCGTCTCGAAGCTCAGGTTGAGCCCGTCGAACAGCGGGTAGCGCTGTTCGAGCACGTCGACCACGCGCAGGCTCTGAAAGTTGTGTTCGAAGCCCGGACTGTCGGGGTCGGCCTGTCGCAGCCGTTCATCGAGCGCGTCCTGGCCGGCGTGGCCGAACGGCGTGTGGCCGAGGTCGTGCGCGAGCGAGATCGCCTCGCACAGATCCTCGTTCAGCCGCATCGTCCGCGCGATCGAACGCGCGAGTTGCGCGACTTCGATCGAGTGCGTCAATCGGGTGCGGAACAGATCGCCTTCGTGGTTCAGAAAGACTTGGGTCTTGTAAACCAGGCGGCGGAACGCGGTGCTGTGGACGATGCGGTCGCGGTCGCGCTGAAAGTCGTTGCGGGTCGGCGCCGGCGGCTCTGCATGTCGACGCCCGCGCGTGCGCTGCGGGTCGCTGGCCCAGTTCGCGAGTGCGGCCGGCGAGGCGCTCGCTCTGCTCATCCGGTGTGGGCCTCCAACACCTTTGCGACCAGCGCATCCGGCGCGCGGCGCAGTCCGGCGCGCCCCGGCGCTTCGATCACGACGAAGCGGATCTCGCCGGCCAGGGCCTTCTTGTCGAGCCGCATCAGTTCCAGATAGCGCGACACGCCCAGGGCCGGGCCGACGACCGGCAAGCCGGCGCGTTCGACGACGCTGCGAATGCGTTGCGCGTAGGCGGCGTCGATCAGCCCGAGCCGCGCCGACAGATCGGCGGCCATGACCATGCCGCAGCCGACGCCTTCGCCATGCAGCCACACGCCGTATCCCAGGCCGGTCTCGATCGCGTGGCCGAAGGTGTGACCGAAATTGAGGATCGCGCGCAAGTCGTTTTCGCGTTCGTCCCGGGCGACCACCCAGGCCTTGATCTCGCAAGAGCGCTTGATCGCATGCGCCAGCGCGGCCTTGTCGCGCGCCTTCAGCGCCTCGAGGTTCGCTTCGATCCAGCCCAGAAAGCCGTCGTCCGCGACCGGCCCGTACTTGATGACCTCGGCCAGCCCGGCAATCAGTTCGCGCTGCGGCAAGGTGTCGAGTGTGTCGAGGTCGGCGACGACGCGCAGCGGCTGATTGAACACGCCGATCATGTTCTTGCCGCGCGGGTGGTTGATCGCCGTCTTGCCGCCGACCGACGAATCGACCTGCGCCAGCAGGGTCGTGGGCACTTGCACATACGGCACGCCGCGCATGTAGCACGCGGCGGCGAAGCCGGTCATGTCGCCGACCACGCCGCCGCCGAGCGCGAACAACACGGTCTTGCGATCGCAACCCGCCGCCAGCAGCGCATCGAAAATGGTGTTGAGCGTCGGCCAGGCCTTGTGGGCCTCGCCATCGGGCAGCACGATGAGCCGAACGTTCGCGAACCGATTGGCCAGCGCCGCCTGCAGCCGGGCGGCGAACAGTGGCGCCACGATCTCGTTCGTGACGATCACGGCGCTGGCGCCGGCAGGCAGATCGCGGTACGTGTCGGCACGGTCGAGCAGGCCGGCACCGATCAGGATGTCGTAGCCGCGCTCGGCGAGGTCGATGTGGACACGCTCAACGTCAATGTGCATCGGCGAAGTGTACGGGGGCGCCGACGCCTGCGGCGGGCGTCAACCGGGCGGGGAGTCGATCGGCGACGGCACATCCGCCGGGTCGATCACGCCCGCCAGTTCCAGCTGCATCAGGATCATGTTGACCAGCGTCGGCACCGACGGGCGGCCGGTATCGACCACGTAGTTCGCAATCTTGCGATACAACGGATCACGCTCGACGAACAGTTCGCGCAGTCGCGCGAGCGGATCGGCTACTTGCAGCAGCGGGCGCTTCGCGTCGTGCCGGAGGCGACGAAACAACTCTTCCGGAGTCGAACGAAGGTAGACGCACGTCGTGTGCCGCGTCAACAGCGCGCGGTTGGCCTCGGCCAGCACGATGCCGCCGCCAGTGGCGATCACCCCGCCCGAGTCATCGACCGATTCAGCCAACACCTCGGATTCGATCTGCCGGAAGCGGACCTCGCCGGCCTGTTCGAAAAACGCGCTGATCGAGCAGCCGATGCGCTGCTCGATGACAGCGTCGGTGTCGGTGAAGTCCCGGTTCAGTCGCTTGGCGAGCTGCCGGCCGATCGTCGACTTGCCACCACCGGGCATCGACACGAGAGCGATCGTTTTGGGCTTGCCCACGCGCCCCTCCAGCATCACTCGCCGGGCAATTTTAGAGGTCGGGCTCAGGCCAGATCAAGCACCAGCCGTCGTCGTGATCGTCAAGGTGATTTGCTTGTCCAGCTTGTCGACAACCACGATGTTTCCCGGCGAGATACAGCCGCCGAGTGTCGTAAGGGTGAAACTGCCACCGCGGTCACTTACCGAATTAGTGCTCAGCGCGATGAAGTTTGGCACCGTGTTATCGAGACGATACGGGGCCACACCGCCATAGACGAAGATCGTTGCGGTTCCACCGCCAGGGCAGGTACCCACCGACGTGCCGACCGGCGGCGCAGTGAAGGTCAACGTGCTCGGCACGAGACTGAGCGCTGTGGGCGAACCCGCTTCGGCATCGCCGCCGCCGCCGCAACTGGCGAGCGACACGGCCAAGGCCAGCAAGGAGAGACTTGCGTAGATCTTCGTTTGCTTCATCGGGAACACCTGTTCAGTCATGGTCGAGCCGCGCGCTCTATGTCAGCTTCAAAGGATGCCGTTCAGCGAGCGGCCGATCGATCCGTCACCACCTTCGGCGTCAGGAAGATCAGCATCTCCGTCTTGCTGGTCGACTTCGTGCGGGTCTTGAACAGATTGCCGAGGTAGGGCACATCGCCGAGGAACGGGACTTTCGACACATCTTCCCGGTCGCTCTGCTCAAAGATGCCGCCA
>JANXVK010000323.1 GCA_025351675.1 Rhizobacter sp. | reverse complement strand
GCTGCCGCCGGCGATCGTCGTGATCCTCATGCAGCGCTGGTTCGTCAAGGGCCTGGTGGATACCGAGAAATAGGCATCGAGAAACCGAAAAGACACGCACATGGCATCCATCTCTCTCAGAAACGTCGTCAAGCGCTACGGCACCGGGCCGAAGGCGAATCAAGTCATCCACGGCGTCAGCGCCGAGATCGCTGACCACGAATTCATCGTCATCGTCGGGCCGTCGGGTTGCGGCAAGAGCACGCTGCTGCGCATGGTCGCGGGCCTCGAAGAAATCACCGAGGGCGAGATCGCGATCGGCGGGCGGGTCGTCAACGACACCGAGCCGAGCGACCGCGACATCGCGATGGTGTTCCAGAACTACGCGCTCTACCCGCACATGACGGTGTTCGACAACATGGCCTACGGCCTGAAGATCGCCAAGGTGCGGGCGGACGAGATCAAGGTGCGAGTCGACAAGGCCGCGAAGATCCTCGAACTCGGTCCGTTCCTGCAGCGCAAGCCGCGCGAGCTCTCGGGCGGACAGCGCCAACGCGTCGCGATGGGGCGCGCGATCGTGCGCCAGCCGCAGGTGTTCCTGTTCGACGAGCCGCTGTCGAACCTGGACGCCAAGCTGCGCGCGCAGACCCGGCTCGAGATCCAGAAGCTGCACGCCGATCTCGGCGTGACCTCGCTGTTCGTCACCCACGACCAAGTCGAGGCGATGACGCTGGCGCAGCGCATGATCGTGATGAACGCCGGCCGCATGGAGCAGATCGGCACGCCTGACGAGGTCTATCACCGCCCGGCGACCACCTTCGTCGCGAGCTTCATCGGCTCGCCGCCGATGAACCTGATCAAGGGCAGCGCCGACGGCTCGCGCTTCACCGCCGGCGGGCACACGCTCTCGCTGCCGGCCGCGGCGCCACGCAGCGGCGAGCTGATCCTCGGCCTGCGTCCCGAGCACGCCGAACTGAGTCAGACCGGCTCGGCCGGCTGGCAACTCAAGGTCGAGGCGCTCGAAATGCTCGGCGCCGAGCGGCTGGTCTACGGGCACGTCGGCGACACGCTGTTCACGGTGCGGCTCGACGCCACGCTCACGCCACCGAAGGTCGGCGACATGGTCTCGCTGACGACGACGCCCCAGCACTTGCACTGGTTCGACGCGGCCACGACCCAGCGGGTCTGAAGGATGACCGCCCCCACGTCACTGCGTTCCTGCCCCGCGAGGGGGCGTTCAGCCGCCAAGGCCGCGCAGGGGCCACTTCGTGGCCCTTGCCCGCCCGGCGCCGGCTGAAAGTGAAAGATTGGCCCTACCCGCTCTGGATCGCCCATCGCGGCGCCGGCAAGCTCGCGCCCGAGAACACGCTCGCGGCGTTCCGGCTCGGCGCCTCGCACGGCTACCGCGCCTTCGAGTGCGACGTGAAGCTGAGCGCCGACGGCGTGCCGTTTTTGCTCCACGACGCCGAACTCGAACGCACGTCGTCCGGCGCGGGCGCCGCCTCGAAACTGAGCTGGAGTGAACTCTCGCGCCTCGACGCCGGTGGCTGGCATGGCCGCGGCTTCGCGGGCGAGCCGCTGCCGAGCCTCGAAGGCATCGCCGCGTATTGCATCCGCAACGGCTTCGCGCTGAACATCGAGATCAAGCCGGCGCCCGGCGACGAGGTGCAGACCGGACGAGCCGTCGCGGCCGAAGCGTTGCGGCTGTGGGCCGACGAGCCCGTGCAGCCGCTGCTCAGTTCGTTCCAGCCCGAGGCGCTGAAGGCGGCCCGCGACGCGGCGCCTTCACTGCCGCGCGCGCTGCTGATCGACACCTTGCGCGACGGCTGGTTCGACGAAGCACAGATGCTGGGCTGCGTCGCCGTCGTTACCAACTTCCGGATCATGGATGCGAGCGTGATCGCGAAGCTCCATGCCGCGACCATGCGCGCGGTGGTCTACACGGTCAACGACGCCATCGAAGCGCGCCGCCTCGTCGCGCTCGGCATCGACGGCATCATCACCGATGCCGTCGACCGCTTCTCGCCCACCGCGTCAGGCGTTTGCGCCTGAGGCCTGGTCCCACGCGTCAGGCGTTCACGACCGGCTCACCGGCCGACCCGGCGCCGGTCAACGCATACACACGCGTGTCGCGCGCCACGCCCAGCGGGTTCAGTGAATTGCTGCGCAGCACGCCCTCGAACACGAACCCGGCGCGCTGCGCGACCTTCCAGCTGCGCTCGTTGCTGTCGTCCATGCGCACCTCGACACGGCGCGCGCGCAACTGATCGAACGCGAAGCGCGTGAGTGCCTGCGCGGCTTCGGTGACGTAGCCCTTGCCTTGCGCGCTGGTGCGGCACCAGTAGCCGAGCTCGAAGCGCCGCACGATCCAGCTGATGCGGTGCAGCCCGGTGCCGCCGACGAAGTCGCCTTCGCTGCCGTCGGCGTGGCGCGCGAACATGAACATCGCCAGATCCTCGCGCAGCAGAAACTTCGCCTGGATGCGGCGGCAGTCGGCGTTGCTCTGCGCGAGCGAGGGCGCGGTTTGCGCCCACGGCATGCAGTCACGCAGGTCGTCGAGCGATTCACACACGGCCGCGTTCAGCGCTGCGGCATCGTCGCCGCGCGCCACGCGCAGGATCAGCCGCTCGGTCTCGATGCGCTCGGCCACGTCTTCCAGCAACGGTTCCATCGTCATCACCTC
>JANXVK010000322.1 GCA_025351675.1 Rhizobacter sp. | reverse complement strand
ACGAGCCCATCACGACCGCGATCTGCGGGACGCCCTGCGCACTCATGTTGGCCTGGTTGAAGAAGATGCGGCCGAAGTGCTCGCGGTCGGGGACCACGTCGTCCTGGTTCGGCAGGTTCGCGCCGCCGCTGTCGACGAGGTAGATGCACGGCAGGCGGTTCTGCTGCGCGATCTCTTGCGCGCGCAGGTGCTTCTTCACCGTCATCGGGTAGTAGGTGCCGCCCTTCACGGTCGCGTCGTTGCAGACGACCATGCAGTCGACGCCGCTGACGCGGCCGATGCCGGCGATCAGACCCGCGCCGGGCGCGTCGTTCTTGTACATCTCGAGCGCGGCCAGCGGCGCGACTTCGAGGAACGGCGTGTCGGGGTCGAGCAGCATCTCGACGCGATCCCGTGGCAGCAGCTTACCGCGCGCGAGGTGCTTGGCGCGCGGCGCCTCGCCGCCGCCCTGGCCGATCTTCGCGAGCTTGGCGTTCAGGTCGTCGACCAGCGCGCGCATCGCCGCAGCGTTGGCCTTGAAGTCTTCTGAGCGCGGGCTGAGTTTCGAGGCGAGTGCGGGCATGCGGGGCTTTCGTGTCGTCACGTCAGGCACTGAACCGCGCAGTTGACGTATACGTCAATTGTAGGGGTCGACGGGCGGCGCGCGCGAACGCGCTCAGAACGGACCTTTTTCGAGCCAGCGTTCGATCATCGCGCGCCGGTCGTTGCCCCAGAAGGGCTCGCCGTCGATGATGAAGAACGGCGCACCGAACACGCCGCGCGCGATCGCGGCGTCGTTCGCGGCCTTCAGCTCGGCCTTCCAGTGCGGATCGTTCCACACGTCTTGCGTCTGCGAGCCGTCGAGGCCGAACTCGACCGCCAGCGCTCGCAACGCGGCCGCGTCGCTCAGGTCGACGCCGCGCGCGAACAGCGCGCGCAGCGCATGCCGCGCCCAGTCGCGTGCGCGGAGCGGGTCGGCGGCGTTCAGCCACCAAAAGATGCGCGCGGTGTTCTGGGTCGCGATCGGAAACTTCTCGGGCAGCTTCAGCGGCACACCGGCGAAGCGGGCCGAGCGCTCGAAATCGAGCAGCGTGTACTCGCGCTTCAGCGGGTACGACACCGGGGTTCTGATCTCGGTCACCTGGAAGGTCGCGCCGAGCAGCATCGCGCGCCACGCCACCGTGCGGCCATGGCGCGCGGCCAGCGCCTCGATCCACTCGGAGGCGATGTAGGCGTATGGCGACGAGAAGTCGAAGTAGAAGTCGATCGGGCGGTGCGGCGCGTTCATGCCGACAAGGCTACTGCGCCGGAACCGGCACGGGCTCGGCACTTTCCCGCAGCGGCGGGGCGTCGGGGTAAAGCGTGCGCAGCGTCTCAGCCGCGACGTCGCGAAGAACGGGCGCGAGCGCCGCGGCGATCAGGTGCTCGCCTTCTGAACCCCCTTCGCCGCGCGCGTCGCGCTCTTTCCAGATCACTGCGAGCGCCTCGCGATGCGGCGCCAGCGCCTGCTGGATCACGTCGCGCCAGTGCGGTGGCGATTCGCCCTGCGCCCACTCGCCGCGCCCGCGGCCGAAGTGCGCGACCGCGAGGTAGCGCAACAACGCGGCTTCGAGGAGCTGGTCGAGCGCCTCGGCGTTCCATGCGACGAACGACCGGTCGGTGCCGCGCACGAGGTTCACGCAGCGCGCCAGACCGGCCGCGCCGAGCGCGCCGATCAGGCCGCCGGCGAGCAAGCCGCCGCCCAGCGTCAACCCACCGCTGAGGATGTCGGCCTTCAGCCCGACCAGCGCGCCGCTGACCATGCCGCCCCACAGCGCGGCCTTGCCTTCGTCCATGCGCAGCCGTGTCTCGAAATGGGTCGCGAGCCGCGTCAGGATTTCGCCCTGCGCCTGGCCTTCGAGGCCGTGCAGCGCGATCAGCTCGGCGGTGTTCGCGCGCACCTCGGCATCGAGGCGCTCGGCGAGCGTTTTCTGCGCCAGCGCGGTCGGGGTCTGATCGGCATTGCCGGCGCCGAGCATCCCGCCCACCACCCCACCGATGACGCTGCCGACACGGCGCAGCCGCGCGACCATCGTGGCCTGATCGGGCACTTCCTCGAACGCGCCGGCGAGGCGCGCGAGGCTGGCCGCGAGCGACGCCATCGCCGCGTCGAACGCCTGCAGCCGCTGCGCCGACCACGCCGCGCGCAGCCGGCCCATCAGCGCGCGGCGCGCGGCCGGCAATGCAGCCTCGATCGCCTGCAGCAGCGTGCCCTCCTGGACCCAGCAACGCGCGAACGCATCGAGCGGCAGCACCGCGTGCACGTGCGGGTAGCGCGCGAGCTGCTCGCGCCAGCGCAGCAGGTCGGCGTCTTCCGGCGCGCCACCTGGCGTACTCACACGCGGCGCGCCGAGCTGGTTCAGCAGCACGATCACCGGCTTGGCGATCCAGCCGAGCAGCTCCATCTCGGGCGCCACGTAGCCGGCGGCCTCGGGCGACTCCGACGCGTTGACGAGGTACAGCATCACGTCGGCCTCGTCGCGCACGTTCTTCATCGCCTGCTGGCTGGCCCAGAACGGCCGGTCGCGCCAGCGGTCCCAGATCTCGGCGACGAGCCAGCCGATCGGGTTGGCGGACGCGCGCAGGCGTTTGACGAGCCGCAGGCTGTCGCCGAAGCCGGGCGTATCCCAAAGCAGAAGTTGTTCGCCTTGCTTTGTCTCGAGCATCGTGAACACGTCGGCGAACTCGGTGACGTGCGGCGCGTCGCGCACCGTGCCGACATCGCGGCCGAGCAAGGTGCGGGCGAGCGTGGTCTTGCCGGCGTTGGTGTGCGAGACGAGGGAGAGTGAGATCGAAGGCATCGGCGACGATCATCGCACCGCGGTCGACCCGCCCTGGATCGGTGCCAACGCGCCGTTGACGCGCTGCCGGTCGTCGGCCCACGCTGCGTGGCCTACCCGGCTCATCGCCAAGGCGGACAGCCGGTCATCCCAATCAGGATGACATCCATGAAGCGACTTTCGATGTTCGCCGCCGTTATCGGCCTGTCGATGGCCTGTGCGGCGTGGGCCGACGCGCCGGTGATCGTGACCTACGAGTCCGCAGGTGCAAACGCGGCCGCGATCACGGCCACACGGGATGCGTTCCGCTCGGCTGTCGGCGGCGGCACGGCCGCGGGAGCGAACGGCTCGTTCGGTGGGCTTCGGCGCGAAATCAACTGGGACGGCGTCCCTTCGACGTCGTCGGATCCGAACCCGCTGGCTGGCAACTTTTTCAACGCCAACTCACCGCGCGGCGTCGTTCTGAGCACGCCCGGCACGGGCTTCCTCGTTAGCGCGAATGCGGGCGGGGCCACGCCGGTGCTGTTCGGTTTTCCGAACGACTTCCAGCCCTTCAGTGCGCAGAAGCTGTTCACGGCGGTCAACAGCAACATCACCGACGTGCGTTTCTTCATCCCCGGCACGGCCACCGCGGCCAGCACCAGCGCGTTCGGTCTGATTTTCGTCGACGTCGAAGTCGCCGGCGCGACGCACCTGGATTTCTTCGACATGAGCGACACCTTGATCTGGTCGCACGACGCCGCCGTCGCGGGCAATCAGGGGCTGAGCTTTCTCGGTGCCACGGTGAGCGGCAGCTCGATCGGCCGCGTTCGCATCACCTCGGGATTGAACACGATCGTCTCGAACGGCGCGGTCGGCAACCCGAACGATGACGTGGTGGTGATGGACGATTTTCTGTACGCCGAACCGCTGCAGGTCACGGCCGTGCCGGAGCCTTCGACCATGGCACTGACCGCGTTCGGTCTGCTCGGCCTCGTCGCGGCGCGCCGCCGCCTCTCGGCCCGCCCCGGCGCCTGAGCGAACCGGCGCAGCGGGCCTGGCCAATCAAGGCACGGCTCGCACCACCGGGCTGCGCATCGCCAGGGGCAGCGCGCGCAGCGCGTCGGCCACCTCGGGCGCATCGAGATCGGCGCACATCACCACTGTGCCGAGCGCTTCGCCAAACGCGCGCCACGCCTCGCGCCGCTGCGCGAGCC
>JANXVK010000316.1 GCA_025351675.1 Rhizobacter sp. | reverse complement strand
GGCGCCGACCCGGCGCGTGTGCGCGCTGCGTTGATGGGCGGTTTCGCCGCGTCGCGCATTCTCGAAGTGCACGGCGAACGCATGGTCAAGCGAACATTCGCGCCGGGCTTTCGCATCGGGCTGCACCAGAAGGACCTGAGCCTGGCGCTCGCCGGTGCGCGTGCGCTCGGCGTGGCGCTGCCGCAGACGGCGGGCGCAGCGCAGCTGATGCAGGTGTGCGCGGCCAACGGCATGCAGAACCTGGATCACTCGGCGCTCGTGAAGGCTCTGGAGTTGATGGCCGATCACCCGGTGATGCCCGATCCGGTGACCTGAGCCGGTCGACAATCCCGCAGTGCCGACATCGCATAATTTCGCATGAGCATGCCGTCCCCTCAGTCAGACCCGCGCGGCTTCCTGCGGGCCCTGTTCGACGCCGCGATCGCACGGGCTGTGCCGGGGCCGGGCCTCGCGGCCTTTCTGCCGAAGCCACCGAAGGGCAGGACGCTGGTGCTGGGTGCCGGCAAGGCCGGCGGCTCGATGGCCGCTGCGGTGGCGGGGCTGTGGCCCGCCGACGCGCCGCTCTCGGGCCTCGTCGTCACGCGCTACGACTACGTGCCGCAGGCGTACAAAGACAAGCCCGGCCGCATCGAAGTCGTCGAAGCGGCGCACCCGGTGCCGGATGAGGCGGGCCGCCGCGCCGCGCGTCGCATCGCCGACCTGGCGCAGGGCCTGACGGCTGACGACCTCGTGCTGTTTCTCGTTTCGGGCGGTGCGTCGGCCTTGCTGGCGCTGCCGGCGGAGGGCCTGACGCTCGACCAGAAGCAGCTGGTCAACAAGGCCCTGCTGAAAAGCGGCGCGGCCATCGACGAGATGAACTGCGTGCGCAAGCACTTGTCTGCCATCAAGGGTGGCAGGCTGGCCGCACGCTGCGCACCGGCGCGTGTGGTCACGCTGCTGATCAGCGATGTGCCGGGTGACTCGCCACAGGTGATCGGCAGCGGGCCGACCGTGCCCGATTCGACGACCTGCGCCGATGCACTGCGCATCCTGAAACGCTACGGCATCGACATCCCCGAGGTGGCGCGCCAGGGCCTGGAGAGCGGCGCGTACGAAACCCCGAAGCCCGGCGATGCCTGCTTCGCCGGCCATGAGGTTCACATGGTCTCGACGCCGCGGCAGTCACTCGACGCGGCCGCGGCGCTGGCGCGCGCGGCCGGCATCGAGACACACGTGCTGAGCGACGAAATCGAAGGCGAGTCGCGCGACGTCGGCAAGGTGCACGCCGCGCTCGCGCGCTACGTGGCGCGCCACGGCCAGCCGTTCGCGAAGCCCTGCGTGGTGTTGTCCGGCGGCGAGACGACCGTGACCGTTGCCGCGAAGGGCGGGCGAGGCGGGCGCGCGTCGGAGTTTCTGCTGAGCGCGGCGATCGCGTTGCAGGGCGAGGCCAACGTGCACGTGTTGGCCGGCGACACCGACGGCATCGACGGTGTCGAGGACAACGCCGGTGCGATCGTCACGCCCGACACGCTGGCGCGCGCTGCCGGCTTGGGCCTGAAGCCTCAGGAGTTCCTGGACCGCAACGACGCCTACAACTTCTTCAAGCCGCTCGGCGACCTGGTCGTCACCGGCCCGACCTTCACCAACGTGAACGACTTCCGGGCGATGCTGATCCTCTGATCTTCGTTCCCGCCCGCCCGGCCCGCCTCCGGCGGGCCGTTTGCATTGGGGCTTGGGGCATACCCTCGAAAGATTGCCGGCAAGCCGATTGATATCAAAAGATTGTTGACAATCAGCAACCCGTTCGCATAATCGGTTCCATGAGTCAGGAGCCCAGCCCGAGCGTCAGGCCCGCGAACATCGCGATCCTGCAGAGCCATTCGCTCACGATGCTGGTGCAGCACGAACTCGAGCGGATGATCCTGTCGGGCGAGATCGCCGGGGGCGAGAAGCTGAACGAGACCAACATCGCGACCCAGCTCGGCGTGTCGCGCGGCCCGATCCGCGAATCGTTCCGCGCCCTCGAAGAAACCGGCCTGGTGCGCATCGAGAAGAACCGTGGCGTGTTCGTGCGCGAGATCTCGGTCGAAGAGGGCGACGACATCTACGAACTGCGGGCCACCTTCGATCGGCTCGCCGGCACCAAGCTCGCCGCCACCATCACGCCGGTACAGCTCGCGAACCTGCGCAGCCTGCTCCAGCGCATGACCGACGCGACCGAGAAGAAAGAGCTCGACACCTACCACCCGCTGAACCTGCGCTTCCACGACATGCTGGTCGAGTACGCGGGCAACCCGAAGCTGCTCCAGATGTACCGCAGGCTGGTCGACGAACTGAGTCTGTTCCGCCGCCAGTCGCTCGCCCAAGGCGACCGGCTGCCGCGTTCCACGCTCGAGCACAAACGCATCCTCGACGCGATCGAGTCTGGCGACGCCGAGGCGACCGGCCGCATGCTGCACGAGCACGCGCTGGCCAGCCAGGCCCGCATGCACACGATCCGCACCGCGGGCGCAACGGCACTGATCGAGAAGAAGCCCGTCCGGCCCCGAAAAGCACGGCGATAACGACGAGTGGCAGGCCCGCACAGCGTGGTTCATGGCACCGAGAAGAAGCATCGACGAGTTGAGGTCACAGCCCTGCCTTGTGGGGCCGCGATCATCGTTCCCACGTTGACACACTGGAGACAGACAATGCGTAAATCACTTCTCGGCCATCTGGCCGCTTCGGCACGCGCCCAATCCGTGCTGGCCGTCGTCGGCGCGACGCTGTGCGGCGCGATGCTGTTGTTCAGCCCGCAGCGCGCGGCCGCCCAGGCAGTGGCCTGCGAGAACCCCAAGGTGCTTCGCTTCTCGATCATTCCTACCCAGGAGTCGGTGCGCGAGATCACGCTCTACAAGCCGGTGATGGACCTGCTGTCCAAAAATACCGGCAAGAAGATCGAGTTCTACATGCCCACCTCGTATTCGTCGGTGGTGGAAGCACTGCTCGGCAAGTGGGTCGACATCGCGGTGCTCGGACCCGAGTCGTACCTGATCGCCAAGAAAGAGGGCGCGAACATCGACGTGTTCGCCACCTACTACAAGAAGAAAGACGGCATCCAGGACGCCGGCCCGGGATTCAAGTCGATCATGATCACGAAGAAGGGCTCGAAGTTCACGAGCATCGAGTCAGTCAAGGGCTCGGTGATGCTGCTCGTCGACCCGGCCAGCACCTCGGGTTCGCTGATTCCCGAATCGCAGTTCGGCGGCAAGGTGATCAAGATGCCGTTGAAGAACTACTTCAGCCGCGTCGCGTTCTCCGGCGGGCATGACCTGTCGGTACTGGCCGTGTTCGACGGCAAGGCCGATGCCGGTTTCGTCGCGACCCATCGCTTCATGAACACGATCACCTCGAGCAAGGGCAAGATGAAGATCGACGACTTCAACGTGCTCTGGACTTCAGCGCTGATCCCGCAAGACCCGTTCGTCTACCGCGCCACGCTCTGCCCCGACTTGAAGAAGGCGATCCAGCAGACCTTCACCACGCTCGACCAGACGCCCG
This sequence comes from Rhizobacter sp., assembly GCA_025351675.1. Lineage (GTDB taxonomy): Bacteria > Pseudomonadota > Gammaproteobacteria > Burkholderiales > Burkholderiaceae_C > LMDS01. The sequence goes on along the minus strand of JANXVK010000316.1, from coordinate 9,444 downwards.
AAGGCAAGAAGTACCTCGAAAACGTCGACGCGGAAAAGTTCGTCGAGATGAAGGACTCCGATTACGACGTAATCCGCGAAGCCGGCGGCGGCAAATAGACCAGACGCATGAACGTCGCACCGCACGCCAGCCCCGAGGACACAAGGATGCAAGCCGTACTCGAAGTGAAGAACCTGCACGCGGGTTACGCCGATCGCGAGATCCTGAAAGGCGTGAGTTTCACGCTCTGCCCGGATGATTTCTTCGCGATCATCGGCCCCAGCGGGGCCGGCAAGTCGACGCTGATCCGCTGCGTCAACCGGCTGGTCGAGGCCTCGAAGGGCGAGGTGCTGTTCAACGGCGTCGACATCCTGAAACTGCCGATGTCCGAGCTGCGCGGCGTGCGCCGCAACATCGGCATGATCTTCCAAGAGTTCAACCTGATCGAGCGCCTGTCGGTGATCGACAACGTGCTCACCGGCCGGCTCGGCTACACCGGCACGGTGCGCAGCCTGCTGCGCATGTACACCAAGGCCGACATCGAACAGGCGCTGCGCCTGCTCGACCGCGTCGGGCTGAGCGCGCACATCGACAAGCGCGCCGATCGTTTGTCCGGCGGGCAACGCCAGCGCGTGGGCATCGCCCGCGCGCTGATCCAGAACCCGAAGCTGCTGCTGGTCGACGAGCCCACGTCGAGCCTCGACCCGAAGATCTCGCGCGAGGTGATGCAGTTGATCCGCGAGGTGGCGGCCGAGTTCCACATCCCGGTGCTGTGCAACATCCACCAGGTGGAGCTGGCGACCGAGTTCTGCACCCACATCATCGGGCTGCAGGACGGCATCAAGAAGTTCGAAGGCAAACCCTCGCAGCTCGACAAACACGCGCTGCAGGAAATTTACGCGATGGAGGTGCTGTGAACGCCGCAACGCTCGAACTGCGCGTCGCCGAGATCGCCGCCACGCGGCGCCGTTCGCACACCGCGCGATTCGCGACTTGCGCGTTGATCCTGCTGGTGGTGGCCTGGAGCATCGAGGCGATCGTCATCAAGGACACCGACTGGAGCCGCATCCTCACCGGCTCGCTGCTGACCACGCTGAGCCGCTTTCTCGAGATCGACTTCAGCCTGATTCCCGACCTCTTCGAGCCCGCGCTCGAGACGATCCTGATGGCCACGATGGCCACGCTCGCCGGGCTGGTGCTGTCGATTCCCGTGGCCTGGCTGGGCGCCTCGAACATCACGCCCTTCGGCAAGACTTCTTACGCCGTCGGGCGCTTCCTGATGACAATGTCGCGCTCGGTGCACGAGATCGTCTGGGGTCTGATCTTCGTGTCGGCCGTCGGGCTCGGTGCGCTCGCCGGCATTCTCGCGATGGCGGTGCGCTCGGTCGGCTTCATCTCGAAGACGATCGCCGAGGCGATCGAAGACGTCGACCCGAAGCCGATGGAGGCGATCCGCGCCGCGGGCGGCACCAGGTTCCAGATCCTGATGTTCGCGATCCTGCCGCAGATCGTGCCGGTGTTCGTGGGCAACATGATCTTCGAGTGGGACATCAACATCCGCCGCTCCACGATCCTCGGGCTGGTCGGCGCCGGGGGCCTCGGCCTGCTGCTGTTCCGCCAGATGGCGATGTCGAACTACGGCGGCATCGCGATGGTGATTCTCGCGGTGCTCGCCTTGATCATCTTCGGCGAAGTGTTGTCGTACTTCGCGCGCAAGGCGGTGATCTGAGATGGCCGGCCTCACACCCGTCAATGCCGGCGCCGCCGTGCCCAAGCCCCGCATGCCGGCGAGCACGGCGCCGCTGACGTGGAGCCGCTTTCGTTACCCGCAGAGCCTGTACAAGTACATCGCGCTGCTGGGCTCGCTCGCGTTCATCGCCTTCGGGCTCGAGTACCTGAACATCGAACTCGACCGCCTGCCCGGCATGCTGGGCCGCATGGGCGAGATGCTGGCGCGGCGCTACTTCCCGCCGAACGTCGGCCACATCATGAACGCCGACTACCTGCACACGGTGGTCGAGACGCTGCAGATGTCGTACCTGGCCACGGTGCTCGGTGTCGCCGCGGCGATTCCGCTGGCCTGGTTCGCGTCGTTCAACATGACGCCGAGCCGGCGTTTCCTGTACCCGGTGGCGCGCCTGATCATCATGGGTTGCCGCTCGGTGCACGAGATGATCTGGACCATCCTGCTGGTGGCATTGCTCGGCTTCGGCATGCTGCCCGGCGCACTCGCGCTTACGCTGTTCTGCATCGGCTTCTCCGGCAAGCTGTTCTCCGAGGCGGTCGAGGCGATCAAGCCGGGCCAGGTCGAGGCGATCCGCTCGGCCGGCGGCAACCAGCTGCAGGTGTTCGTGTTCGGCGTGCTGCCGCAGGTGCGCGTCGCGTGGACTGGCATCACGATCTACACCTGGGACGTGGTGTTCCGCGCCGCCACCGTCGTCGGCTTCTTCGGCGCCGGCGGCATGGGCTGGTACCTGCGCGAAAGCGTGCAGCGTGTCGCCTCGCGCGACGTGGCGGCGATCCTGCTGTCGATCATCGTCGTGGTCGTGATCTCCGAACTTTTCTCGGCCTGGCTGCGCACGCGCATCGCCAAGGCTATCGCCTGAATTTCTTCTCACTTTCTCCTCACACAAGGAACCCGAATGAGCCAGGACAACAAGCAGCGCAATGTCTCCGCCAATGGCCGCAGCTACCGCTGGATGGACCGTCCGCTGGTGATCGTGTGCGTCGACGGATGCGAGGCCGACTACATTACCCAGGCGGTGCAGGCCGGCGTGGCGCCCTACTTGGCAGAGATGTGCAAGAAGGGCGTGTCGCTGCTGGCCGAGTGCGTGGTGCCGAGCTTCACGAACCCGAACAACCTGTCGATCGTGACCGGCGTGCCACCGGCCGTTCACGGCATCTGCGGCAACTACTTCTACGACCGCGAGGCCGACGAAGAAGTGATGATGAACGACGCGAAGTACCTGCGCGCCGAGACCATCTTGGCCGGCTTTTCGAATGCCGGCGCGAAGGTGGTCGTGATCACCGCCAAGGACAAGCTGCGCACCCTGCTTGGCAAGGGCATGAAGGCGATGTGCTTCTCGGCCGAGAAGGCCGACCAGCTCACCGAAGAGAACAACGGCATCACCGGCGTGCTCGAGATGGTGGGTCGCCCGCTGCCCAAGGTGTACAGCGCCGACCTGTCCGAATTCGTGTTCGCCGCGGGCGTGAAGATCATGGCCAAGCACCGGCCCGAGGTCATGTACCTCTCGACCACCGACTACGTGCAGCACAAGCACGCGCCGGGCACGCCGGCCGCCAACGACTTCTACCGAATGATGAGCGGCTACCTCGCGCAACTCGATGCGATGGGCGTGACGATCGCGCTGACCGCCGACCACGGCATGAACGCGAAGACCGACGCCGCCGGCGACCCGCAGATCATCTTCCTGCAGGACTGGTTCGACGCCCGCATCGGCGCCAAGAAGGCGCGCGTGATCCTGCCGGTGACCGACCCCTACGTCGCCCACCACGGCTCGCTCGGCTCGTTCGCGACCGCCTACCTGCCCGAAGGCGCCGACACGCAGACGCTGTTCGGCGAACTGCAGAAGCTGCCCGGCGTCGAGCTGGTGCTCACGCGCGCCGAGGCCGCGGCCAGGTTCGAGCTGCCGCCGGACCGCATCGGCGACGTGGTGGTGGTCTCGGAGCGCCTGTACGTGATTGGCACGAGCCCGTCGCGCCACGACCTGTCGGGGCTCGACGCACCGCTGCGTTCGCACGGTGGCGTGTCGGAGCAGCGCGTGCCGCTGCTGTTCAACCGCCCACTCGAAGGCGTCGCGCCGGAACGCCGGCTGCGCAACTTCGACATCTTCGACCTCGCGTTGAACCACACGACCTGAGCAGGAGCCCGCGGTGAAACATTGGCACTACCAGAACCCCGTGGCGATCCACTTCGGCGCCGGCGTGCTCGACACGCTGCCGAGCCTGCTCGCCGGCCGCAAGGCCACGCTCGTGACCTTTCCCGAGGCGCAGGGCTTCGGCCTCGTGCCGCGGCTGCGCACGCTGCTCGGTGACGCGCTCACCGGCGTGGTCGACCGCACCCAGCCGAACCCCGATGTCGACGGCCTCGATGTGCTGTACCGCGAGTTCTGGCAGACCCAGCAAGCGAGCGAGGTCATCGTCGCGGTCGGCGGTGGCAGCGCGCTCGACACCGCGAAGGCGCTGATGGTCGGCACCGAGAGCGGCGAGTTCGACGCGCTGGTCACACTGCTGGCCACCGGCAAGCCGTTCAAGCCGCACCGCGTGAAGAAGCTCATCGCGGTGCCGACCACCTCGGGCACCGGCAGCGAGGTGACCGGCTGGGCCACGATCTGGAACCGCGCCGCCGGCAAGAAGTACTCACTGCACCTGCCCGAAACCTGGCCCGAAGCCGCGGTGGTCGACCCCGAACTCGTGCTGTCGTTGCCCGCCGGCCCCACGCTCGCGGCCGGGCTCGACGCGCTCTCCCACGCGCTCGAGTCGATCTGGAACATCAACGCCAACCCGGTCTCCGACAACCACGCCGTGAGCGCCGCGCGCGAGGTGCTCGCGACCCTGCCGAAGCTGATGAAGAACCTCGGCGACGTGCACCTGCGCGAACGCATGGCCTTCGCCGCATTGACCGCGGGGCTCGCGTTCTCGAACACCCGCACCGCGCTCGCGCATTCGATCTCGTACGACATGACCATGCACCACGGCCTGCCGCACGGCATCGCCTGCTCGTTCACGCTGCCGATGGTGCTGCGGCGCGCGCTCGGCGCCGATGCCGGGCGCGACGCCGTGCTCGCACGCGTGTTCGACGGCCTCGACGGCGGCGACCTCGCGCGTGCGCCCGATCTGCTCGACGGGTTTCTCGAACTGCTCGGCGTCAGCACACGCTTCGACAGCTACGGCGTGTCGGAAGCCGAGTCGCAGCAGATGATCGCCGCGGCGCTCGACGGCGTGCGCGGCAAGAACTTCATCGGCGTGGCTGCGGCCGGCGCCTGACCCTTCATCCCAGCCACAAGGAAGTCCATGAACGCCAGACTGAATGCCGAGGGCTTGCGCCGCGAAGCGATGCGAATCGGTGGTGAGCTCGTGCACCGCGACCGTGTCATCGAGGTCTTCAACCCGTTCACCCAGCAGCTCATCGGCACGGTGCCGAAGGCCACGCTCGACGACGTGCGCCACGCCTTCGCCGTGGCCAAGGCCTACAAGTCGCGCCTGACGCGCTTCGAGCGCGCCGCGATCCTGAACCGCGCGGCGTCGATCATCCGCAGCCGCACCGAGGAGTACGCGAACCTGATCACGGCCGAATCCGGCCTGTGCAAGAAGGACTCGGTCTACGAGATCGGCCGGGTCAGCGACGTGCTGCTGTTCGGCGCCAACGAAGCGCTGAAGGACGACGGCCAGATCTTCTCGTGCGACCTGACGCCGCACGGCAAGAAGCGCCGCGTCTACACCCAGCGCGACCCGCTGCTCGGCGTGATCAGCGCGATCACACCGTTCAACCACCCGATGAACCAGGTGGCGCACAAGGTCGTGCCATCGATCGTCAGCAACAACCGGATGGTGCTCAAGCCCTCCGAGAAGGTGCCGTTCTCGGCACTGGTGTTCGCCGACGTTCTGTACGAAGCGGGCCTGCCGCACGAAATGCTGCAGGTGCTCACCGGCGACCCGAAAGAGATCGCCGACGAGTTGATCACAAACGAAAACATCGACCTCGTCACCTTCACCGGCGGCGTGGCGATCGGCAAGTACATCGCCTCGAAAGCCGGCTACAAGCGCATGGTGCTCGAACTCGGCGGCAACGACCCGATCATCGTGATGGAAGACGCCGACCTCGAAGAGGCGGCCACACTGGCCGCGGCCGGCTCGTACAAGAACTCGGGCCAGCGCTGCACTGCGATCAAGCGCATCCTGGTGCAGGAATCGGTCGCCGACCGCTTCGTCGAGCTGCTGGTCGCGAAGACGAAAGCCTGGAGCTACGGCGACCCGATGGACGGCAGCCTCGACATGGGCACCGTGGTCGACGAGGCCGCGGCGCGTTACTGCGAAGACAAGGTCAACGAGGCCGTGTCGCTGGGCGCGAAGGTGCTGGTCGGCAACGTGCGGCGCGGTGCGCTGTATTCGCCGACCGTCGTCGACCGCGTCACGCAGGACATGCCGCTGGCGCTGCAGGAAACCTTCGGCCCGGTGTCGCCGGTGATCCGCTTCAAGACCATCGACGACGCGATCCGGATCTCGAACTCCACCGCCTACGGCCTGTCGTCGGCGGTGTGCACGAACCGGCTCGACCACATCGCGCGTTTCGTCTCCGAACTCGAGGTCGGTTCGGTCAACGTGCGCGAGGTACCCGGCTACCGGCTCGAACTCACGCCCTTCGGCGGCATCAAGGACTCGGGCCTGGGCTACAAGGAAGGCGTGCAGGAAGCGATCAAGAGCTTCACCAACATCAAGACCTACTCGCTGCCGTGGGTCTGACCGGCCGGCGCACGCTGCCGCCGCGATGAAGATCGTGTTCTGTGCGCCGGCGATCGACGCGCAGCCGTGGGTCGCGCGCCTGGCGCAGGCCATACCCGAGGCGCAGGTCTGGCCGTGGTCGCCGGCCATCGCCAGCCGCGAGGCCGATTACGCGCTGGTCTGGTCGCCCGACGACGCGTTTTTCGCGGGCCAGCATCGCCTGCGCGCTGTCTTCAACATGGGCGCCGGCGTCGATCGCCTGTTGGGCCTGCCCGGCTTGCCGCACGAGGTGCCGTTGTTCCGGCTCGACGACGCGGGCAAGGCGCAGCAAATGGCCGAGTACGTCTGCCACGCGCTGATCGACCACGCGCGCCACTTCGACGGCTTCGCTGCGCAGCAGCGCGCCGGCCTCTGGCGCGAGCTTGCGGTGGAAGGCCGCACGGCTTTCCCGGTCGGCGTGATGGGCTTGGGTTCGATCGGCGCGCGCGTTGCGCAGGCGGTGGCGTCGTTCGGTTATCCGGTGCTCGGCTGGTCGCGTTCGCGCAAGTTGATCGCCGGCGTCGAGAGTCGTGCCGGGCCGGACGAGTTCGATGCGTTCCTGCACGCCACCCGCGTGCTCGTCTGCGTGCTGCCGCTGACGGCTCAGACCGATGGCATCGTCAACGCCGCCAGCCTGCGCAAGCTGAAGGCCGGCGCCTATGTGATCAACGTCGGCCGCAGCGCGCACGTGGTCGACGCCGATCTGCTTGCCCAGATCGAGGTGGGTCACGTCGCCGGTGCCGCGCTCGATGTGTTCGACACCGAGCCCTTGCCTGGCGGACACGTCTTCTGGCGCCACCCGAACATCCGGGTCACGCCCCACATCGCCGCCAACACCGGGTTGGACGCGAGCATCGACCAGATCACCGCAAAGATCAGGGCGATCGAGCGCGGTGAGGTCCCATCGGGGCGGGTCGATTTCGGGCGCGGCTATTGAGCCGCGTCGGCGTTTGCGTGCGTTCAGCCTGAGACGGCGCCGCTCGCCGAGCACGCCGCCGCGTGGCGCGCAATCTGCGCGTCTTCCTGCGAACGAAGTACCCGCAGGTCGAACGGGCCGATCCACGCCAGGCCGCGGGCGATCGCGTCGCGCGACTGCGCGTCGTTCTCGCCGATGCCGCCGGTGAACACCAGGCTGTCGATGCCGCCGAGCGAGACTGCCATCGCGGCAATCTGCTTGCAGACCGAACGGCAGAACATCTCGATCGCGAGCGCCGCGTCGGCGCGCCTGTCGCCGATGCTGCCGGCCGCGGCGCGCAGGTCCCGCATGTCGCTGCCGACGCCCGAGATGCCGAGCAGGCCCGAGCGACGGTTCACCAGCTCGTCGAGGCCGTCGGCGTCGAGCCCCTTCTCGCGCAACAGGTAGACCAGCAGCCCCGGGTCGAGGTCACCGCTGCGCGTGGCCATCAGCAAGCCGCCGGCGGGCGTGAGGCCCATGCTGGTGTCGATCGAGCAGCCGTTTTTCACCGCGGTGATGCTGGCGCCGTTGCCGAGGTGCGCGATCACGAGGCGCGCGGGCAGGGCGGGCTGCAATTGGCGCACGATCGATTCGCACGACAGCCCGTGAAACCCGTAGCGCCGGATGCCCTCGGTCTGCAACTCGCGAGCGATCGGCAACATGCGCGCGACTGCCGGCATGTCGGCGTGGAACGCGGTGTCGAGGCAAGCCACCTGCGGCTTGGCGGGGAAGTGCTGCTGCGCCAAGCGGATCAGCGCGAGCGCCGCCGGCGTGTGCACGGGCGCGAAGGCAGCGGCCGCCTCCAATTGCGCCATCACCTCGGCATTGATGACCGCATGCCGGTGCAGCGCCCGCCCGCCGTGCACCACACGGTGCCCGATCGCCTCGGGGCGCGGCAGGCCCGACGCCGCCAGCCGCCCGACGATTTCGAGCATCGCTGCGCGCTGGCTCTCGACAGAGGCGGCTTCATGGTCGCCGACCAGCAGCGCCTCGGCGCGCGCGGCGTCGACGCGATAGAGCCCGAACTTGAGCGACGACGAACCGCTGTTCAGCGCCAGCACCGTCAGCGGCGGGGCGGGTTCAGCCGCGCCGCTCACGCATGCCAGGCCCAGTCGCGGATCTCCGGCAGGTCTTCGCCGTGTTCCCCGATGTGGCGCTGATGACGTTCCATGGTGGCCCAGTATCGCGCAGTCGCCTGCTCGACCCGATGGCTGAGCCGTGGCACGCGGCGGATCGCGTCGAGCGCGAGCTGAAAGCGGTCGACGTTGTTCAGCACGACCATGTCGAACGGCGTCGTCGTCGTGCCTTCTTCCTTGTAGCCGCGCACGTGGATGTTGGCGTGGTTGCGGCGCCGGTACGCGAGCTTGTGGATCAGCGAGGCGTAGCCGTGGAACGCGAAGATCACCGGCTTGGTCGTCGTGAACAGCGCATCGAAGGCGTCGTCCTCGAGCCCGTGCGGGTGCTCGCTCGCCGGCTGCAGCACCATCAGGTCGACGACGTTGACGACGCGCACGCGCAGGTCGGGCTCGTACTCGCGCAGCAGCATCACCGCGGCGAGGGCCTCCAGCGTCGGCACGTCGCCGGCGCAGGCCATCACCACCTCCGGCTCGCCGGCGCTGCTGGCCCATTCCCAGATGCCGGCGCCGGCCGTGCAGTGGCGCACCGCCGCGTCGATGCCGAGCCACTGCGGTTGCGGCTGTTTGCCGGCGACGATCACGTTGATCAGGTGCTTGCTGCGCAGGCAGTGATCGGCGACCGAGAGCAGGCAGTTCGCATCGGGCGGCAGGTAGATGCGCGCGATGCCGGCCTTCTTGTTCGCGACATGGTCCATGAAGCCCGGGTCCTGGTGCGAGAAGCCGTTGTGGTCTTGGCGCCAGACGTGCGAGGTGAGCAGGTAGTTCAATGACGCGATCGGCGGCCGCCATGCGATCTGCGCGCTCACCTTCAGCCACTTCGCGTGCTGGTTCAGCATCGAGTCGACGATGTGGATGAAGGCCTCGTAGCACGAG
>JANXVK010000312.1 GCA_025351675.1 Rhizobacter sp. | reverse complement strand
AAAAGTTCGCGCGGGTCGAGCAGATCAAGAAGTTCTGGCTGCTCGACAAACAGCTGACCGCCGAAGACGACGAACTCACGCCGACGATGAAGCTCAAACGCAAGCTCGTCGAGAAGAAGTACGCGGCCCGCATCGAGGCGATGTATGGCTGACGAGGTTTCAGATCACCGCAAACTCACCGAAGGAGACAGACGATGAAGACCGCATTCGTTCTCGCCGCCGCCACGCTGGCGTGTGGCTCGCTGTTCGCGCAATCGAAGGCGCCGCCCCAGGGCGTGAACAAGGACGAGATCGTCGTCGGCTCGATCCAGGACCTGTCGGGCCCGATCGCCGGCTTCGGCAAGCAGGTGCGCGCCGGCATGCTGCTGCGGGTCGACGAGATCAACGAGCAGGGCGGCATCAACGGCCGCAAGGTCAGGCTGATCGTCGAAGACTCGGCCTACGACCCGAAGAAGGCGGTGCTGGCGGCGCAGAAGCTCGTCAACCAGGACAAGATCTTCATCATGGTCGGCCACATCGGCACGGCGCAGAACAACGCCGCAATGCCGGTGCAGTTCGAGAAGAACGTGATCAATTTCTTCCCGGTGACGGCGGCGCGCGAGATGTACGAGCCGTTCAACCGCCTGAAGTATTCGTTCGCTGCGACCTACTTCGACCAGATGCGCGGCGCCGTGCCCAGGCTCGTGAAAGAGAAGGGCGCCAAGAAGGTCTGCGCGATGTACCAGGACGACGAGTTCGGCCTCGAGGTGCTGCGCGGTGGCGAGGCCGGCCTGAAGACGATGGGCATGGACTACACCGAGAAGACCAGCTACAAGCGCGGCGCGACCGACTTCTCTTCGCAGGTGGCGCGCATGAAGGCGGCCGGCTGCGATTTCGTCGTGCTCGGCACCATCATCCGCGAAACCATCGGCGCGATCGCCGAAAGCCGGAAGACCGGCTTCTCGCCGACCTTTCTCGGTTCGAGCGCGTCGTACACCGACCTGATCCACAAGCTCGGCGGCAAGGCGATGGACGGGCTGTACGCGACCATGACGGTGCAGAACCCCTACCTCGACGACGCCTCGAAGGCGATCAGCTTCTGGGCCGCGAAGTACAAGACCAAGTTCAACGAAGACCCGACCGTGTTCTCGGTCTATGGCTACAACGCGATCGATTCCTTCGCGGTTGTTGCCGCGAAGGCCGGCGCCGGCCTGTCGACCGACAGCTTCATCAAGGCGATGGACACGATGAGCTTCGCGACCGACATGTTCGGCAGCGCACCGGCCAGTTTCACCGCGACGAAGCGGCTGGGCAGCGACGTGTCGCGTCTGTCGCAGCTGCAGGACGCGCGCTGGAAGGTGATGTCGGAGTACTTCAAGCCGCAGTGAGGCGTGGCGTCGGTCGGGCGCGCCGGCCGCTGCTCGCGGGTGGCGGCACCGGCGGCGCCGACCGGCAGTTTCTCAAGCTACGGTCGGCCTTCGATGCGGCCGAGCGCGGGGTAGTAGCAGCGGTCGAAGAAATCCTTCATCAGCCCGGCGATCGCGGCCAGGTTTCCCGGCGTCGCGAACAGGTAGGCGTCGGCGCCGAGCACATCGTCGGCGCCGGCGTGCGGCGCAGCCAGCAGCCTCACGCGCACCGCCGCTTCGGTGGCCGCGCCGGCCGCGGCCGCCTGGGCCATCTGCAGCGTGCCGCCGGTCAGCGTGTGCTGCACGATCAGGAGCGTGCGCTGGGTCACTTGAGCGTGAACCCGATCTTCAACGTGACCTGCCAGTGGGCGATCTTGCCGTCGGTGACATGGCCGCGCGTTCCGGTCACTTCGAACCACTGGATGTTGCGCACGCTCTCGTGCGCTTTCGCGATCGCGCCGGCGACCGCGTCCTCGATGCTCGCGCTCGACGAGCCGGTCAGTTCCAGCAGCTTGTAGACATGGTTGCTCATGAGGCCTCCGAAAACGGTTGCGGGGGAGCCGCCAGCTTGGGCGCAAGGATGGCGCCCGACAATACGGGCGCTGCAGACGCGGGCGCCGGGGCCGTCATTGAGCGCGATTCGTGGTGGCAAAAGTCCACCCGTGCGCGTTGTCGGGTGCGGGCCAAGCGGTTCATGTCGCGTCGAGAGGCAGGGTTCACGAAGCGCGCGAGTCTGGCAATGTTGCGCACGGCGCGGCGGCGCTACGCCACCATGCAGGCGGCCGCGCCGGTACTCAGCAGCTTGCCCTGCGCATCGAAGAACTTCATGCGCGTCGAGGCGACGCGGCTGCCGAGCCGCAGCACGCTGGCCGCGGCCGTGAAGCGCGGGCCGACGGCGGGGCGCAGGTGGTCGACGCGCAAATCGATCGTGCCGAGCTTGCCGAAGCGCGCGAGCCGGGCGTCGACGGATTCGTCCATGTGGCGCGCGCCGATCGCTGCCATCACCGCGAGGCCGGCGGTCGCATCGAGCACCGCGCTGATCACGCCGCCATGCAGGCGCTGGTGCGTGTAGTGACCGATCAGCTCCGGCCGCATCTCGATCCCGGCGCGGGCCGAATCGGCTTCGAGCGCCGTGGTGCGCAGGCCGAGCACGCGATTGAAGCTGATGCGGTCCTCGAAGATCAGCGCGAGCCTGGCGACGAACTCGGGCTCGAACACGCTCGACGTCGTCATATGCCGAGCTGGCGCGCGGCCAGCTCCTTCATGATCTCTTCGCTGCCGCCGCCGATCATCATCACCTTGACCTCGCGGTAGATGCGTTCGCACCTGGTGCCGCGCATGTAACCCATGCCGCCGAGGATTTGCACGGCGGCGTCGGCGCACCACTGCATCGTCTGCGTCGCGTGGTTTTTCAGCAGGCAGAGTTCGGCGACCCACGCGGCGCCGGTCTCGCCAGCCTCCAGTTGGGCCACCATCGCGTGCAGCCACGCTTGGGTGCTCGCGAGGCGCATCTTCATGTCCATCAGCTTGTGGCGCGTGACTTGGTGGGAGGCGAGCGCGGCGCCGAAGGTCTGGCGTTGCCTTGCCCAATCGAGCGCCTCGTCGTAGCAGACCTGCGCGAAGGCCGCGGCGCCCGCCGCCATCAGCAGCCGTTCGCCGTTGAAGTTCTCCATGATCATGCGGAAGCCGGCGTTCTCGTCGCCGATCAGGTGATCGATCGGCACGCGGCAGTGGTCGAAGTGGAGCTGCGCGGTGTCGCTGCACCACCAGCCCATCTTCGCGAGCGGCGTGCGCGTGAGGCCGGGCGCGTCGCCGGGGACGGCGATCAGCGAGATGCCGGCGGCGCCGCGCTTGCCAACGTCGCTGCCGGTGCGCACCGCGAGCGTGATCCAGTCAGCGCGCATTCCCGAGGTGATGAAGGTCTTGGCGCCGTCGATGACCCAATGGTCGCCGTCGCGGCGCGCCGTGCAGCGCAGCCGCGCCACGTCGGAACCGCCCGAGGGCTCGGTGATCGCGAGCGCGGCGATTCTTTCGCCGGCCAGCACCTCGGGGATCACGCGCTGCTTCAACGCCTCGCTGCCGTGCGCGACGATCGGCGGCAGCCCGATGTTGTGCGAGAACAGGCTGGCCATCAGCCCGCCGCTGCCGGCGCGCGCGATCTCTTCGGTGGCGACCAAGCGAAACCAGGCGTCGGCCGGGGTACCGCCGTACTGCTCCGGGTAGCCGAGGCCGAGCAGGCCGATGTGCGCGGCGCGGCGGTACAGGTCGCGTGGAAAGGTCTCGGCTTCGTCCCATGCATTCACATGCGGCGCGATCTCGGCGTTCACGAACGCCCGCACGCTGTCGCGGAAGCGTTCGTGATCGGCGCTGAGCTTCACGGCGCGACCTCGATCAGCACTTGGCGCGCCGCGACCTGATCGTCGACGCGCGTGTGCAACGCACTCACGGTGCCGGCGAACGGCGCGACGATTTGGTGCTCCATCTTCATCGCCTCCATCACCAACAACAGCGCGCCGGCCTGCACTGCGGCACCGGCCGCGGCATGGACTTGCGTGATGCGGCCGTGCATCGGTGCGCGCAACGTACCGGCCGCGGCGGCTTTCGCGCCCTGCGTGCCGATCAGGCGCAGGTCGCGCAGCGTGGCTTCGGCGCCGTCGCACAGCCACCACGAGTCGGCGCCGTCGTGAACGCAGCGGGCGGTGACGGGCCTGCCGTCGATCAGCGCGTGCACGGTCGAGCGGCTCTCGCGCTCGAGGCCGGCGAGCGTGTGCGTCACAGCCCCGCAGCTCGCCACGAGTTCGCGCGGCGTGCCGGTCAGGCGCCAGGTTTCGGAGGCGCCAGCCACCTCGATCGGGGCGGCCGTGTCGACGCGATCCGACGAGGTCCAGCCGGCCCACAGCGGCGGCAACGCCGCTGGCGGCAGCAGCGCATGCGTTGCCGCGGCGAGGGCACGCAGCCAGGTCGGCGCGTCGCTCGCTCGCGCGGCATCGTCGGCGAAGTGCTGGCCGAGGAACGCGGTGGTCACCGCGTCGCCGCTGAACGCCGTGTGCCGCAGCACGCGCGCCAGGAATGCGCGATTCGTCGTGATGCCCAAGCATGCCGTACGGTCGAGCGCATCGGCGAGCTGATGAATGGCCGCATCGCGAACCGACGGCCCCGAGGTCACCGCTTCGCGGTGCCCCCCCCCAAGGCCACGAAGGGGCCCCTTCGT
>JANXVK010000298.1 GCA_025351675.1 Rhizobacter sp. | reverse complement strand
CGCCAGATCGGCGTGCTCAACCGACAGCTGCGCGAATGCCAGGAAGAAGTCACGTTCTTTCGCAAGGCCAGCAGCGGCAAACACTAGGCGGCAGGCGCCGCCTCGGGAGATCGAGAATCATGTTCGCGAAGCGAAAGAAGCGCCCGTTCATCGAGGTGACCAAGCTGTCCAGCCTGATCGCCGAAGACGTCGAGATCGCCGGAGACGTCTACTTCTCCAGCGGCATCCGAGTCGATGGCCGCATCAAGGGCAATGTGATCGCGCGCGCCGTGGACGGCCAGACCCGCGCACTGCTGGTGCTGTCCGAAAAGGGTCACATCGAGGGCAGCGTGAACTGCGGCGACGCAGTCATCAACGGCACCGTCATCGGCGACCTGGACATCGAGCACTTCCTGGAGCTGCAGTCGAACTCGCGGGTGCGCGGAACGATTCGCTACGAGCACCTGCAAATGGACGTCGGCGCGTCGGTCCGGGGGCAGCTGCTCAAGGCGGAGAGTCGACCCGCGACGGACAACGTGGTGGAACTGGCCGCGGACAAGGCGAGCAGCGCCTAAGGGCGCCGACGGCGCGTCACGCCACCTTCACGCCCTTCCAGAACGCGACGCGGCCCTTGATCTCTTTCGCCGCTTCGCTCGGCTCGGGGTAGTACCACACCGCGTTCTCGTTCATCTCGCCGCCGACGAACAGGCTGTAGTAGTACGCCTGCCCCTTCCACGGGCAGCTGCTGCGGTGGTTGCTGAAGCTCACGTACTCGCGCTTCAGGCTGCTCTCGGGGAAATAGTGGTTGCCCTCGACGATCACGGTGTCGTCGCTCTCGGCGATCGTCACGTCGTTCCAGCTTGCCTTCATGGTTGCTTGCCTCTCGGTGGGTCGGTCAGCACGCATGATCGCGCATCCGCGCCGCCCGCGTTGGTACCCCTGGTTTGAACGCACGCACGGATGGCGCAAAGACTCAGAATTCCGTCCCCCAGGCGGCTGCCTGAACATCTGTGCCAAGGAGACATGCCATGACCCTCCCGAGACTGTTTCGCAGCGCGCTTGCGCTGGGCCTGCTGGGCGCCGCGTGCGCGCAGGCGGCACCGCAGGTCGACGTGATCGCGCGCGGCCTGAGCAACCCGCGCGGTTTGGGCTTCGCGCCCAACGGCCAGCTGTTTGTCGCCGAGGCCGGCAGTGGCGGCAACGGCGTCTGCACCGTGCTGGGCGATGGGCAGACCGCCTGCTATGGCGAGACCGGGGCGTTGACCCGGGTCGACCCGACCGGCGCGAGTGCGCCGGTCGGGTGATCGGCGGGCTGCCATCGCTGGCGGCGGCCGGCGGCTTCGGCGCGATCGGCCCGCACGCGATCTCGTTCGTCGGCACCGGCAACGGCCAGCTCGCGATCGGGCTGGGCGCGGCGGGATCGGCGCGCCAGGGGCTGGGCGCGAAGGCGGCGCTGCTCGGGAGCACGCTGCAGGTGAATGTCGCGGGCCGCTGGAAGGCTGGCGCGGATGTCGCGGCCTTCGAGCAGGCCAACAACCCGGTCACCGGCGGCAACGACAGCAACCCGTTCGGCATCGTCGCGCTGCCGTCGCGCCATGTCGTCGCGGATGCCGGTGCGAACGCGCTGTTCGAGGTCGCCGCGAACGGTGCCATCAGCACGCTGGCGGTGTTCCCACCGCGCCTGGTGCCGGCACCGCCCTTCCTGGGCTTGCCGGCGGGCACCAACATCCCGATGCAGGCCGTGCCGACCAGCGTGGCCCAGGGGCCGGACGGCTGGCTGTACGCCGGCCAGCTGACCGGCTTCCCGTTTCCGGTCGGCGCGGCGAACGTCTACCGCATTCCGCCTCAGGGCGGCGTCGCGCAGGTTCACGCGAGCGGCTTCACGAACATCGCCGGGCTGGCCTTCGACGTGCGCGGCACGCTCTATGTGCTGCAGATCGGCGACGGCTTTGCCGGCCCCGGCGGGCCGCCGCTGAAGGGGCCGGGCAGGCTGATCCGCGTCGAGGCGAACGGTGCACACACGGTCGTCTACGCCGGGCTGTTCTACCCGGGCGGCTTGGCGATCGGCCCCGACGGCGCTGCCTATGTGACGAACTTCGGTATCGTGCCCGGCCCGATTCAGGGCGCGTTCCCGGATGGCGGGCAGGTGCTGCGCATCACGCTGGACTGACCCGCGCGCCCGGCGGCGCCGGGCTAAACGGCGGCCCCGGCGGCGCCGGGCTCAACGGGGGCCCGGCGTTACCGGGTAACGCCCCGCCGCTTCGCGCAGGCGTTGCGCGATCAGCGCCGCCAGCGCCTTGTCGCCGGTCACGACGACGCTGTCGCCGTGACGCAGGATGTCCATCGCGAGCTCGGTCGGCTCGCTGTACGGCACCTGCAGTTCGTAGCGGCCTTCGCCGGGTGGGCGGTTGTCCAGCCACCGGGCTTTCTGCTGCGGGTGCCACTCCTCGTTCGCGACCCACTGCGCGGCCTCGGCGCTGAACACCAGCGTCGCCCATTTCACGCGCGCATCACCACCGCCGTAGATGCCGTAGCCGGCGTCGAGCGCCGCTTCCAGATCGCGCAACGCGACGTTCTTCGCCTTCGCGTCGAGTAGCGACGCGTCGCGCACCGCGTCGAGCGCGAAGCGGCGCAGGCCGTCGCTGGCGTGGCACCACGCATCGAGGTACCACGTGTTGCGGTAGTTCACGAGCCGCTGCGGCGAGACCTCGCGCTCGCTGGTGCTGCGGTCGCTGCGCTTGAAGTAGCGCAGCCGCAGGCGGCGGCGCTGCAGCAGCGCGCTGCCGAGCAGCTCGAAGTGCTTGCTCGGCACGCGCCGGCGCGCGGTGCCGATCACCTTCACCCGCCGCATCAGCTCGCGCGCGGTACCCGCGTCGGTGCCGAGCATGCCCTGCAGCTTCTCCATCAGCGGCTGCAGGTGGCGCGCGAGCACGCCGTCGTCGTCGAGGCCGGCGAGCAGTTGGTGCATCGTCAGCAGCGCGTGGATTTCGTTCTCGCTGAACCACAGGCCGGGCAGCTCGTGGCGTGTCGCGCCGAGCGCGCCGACCTCGGTCTCGGTGAAGCGATAGCCGTTGGCGAGCGCGTCGTAGACGATCGGCGCGCTGAGGCGGTCGCGGAGGTATTGCAGGTCACGCTTCAGCGTGGCGGGCGAAACATCGAGCTCGTCCTGCAGCGCCGCGAAGCTGACGCAGCCGCGGCTCTTGAGCAGCAGCTCGATCTTGTAGAAGCGCTCGGTGCGGCCCATTCTGCCTTCCTTGATCAAGTCGGTAGCTCATGGAGTGAGCCAGTGGTGCAAAGCATACCCTGAGTAAACTGGACAAGGTGGCTCACCTCATGAGCTACCTGAATGAAACACTGGCTCCATCGCTGCGAACGGGTCGCGGCGAAAGTTCTGGAGCCTTGCCATGACCACCACCGCGAACCTGATCGATCTGCAAACCGGCGTCTCTTGCCGGCAAACCAGCCCCACCGGCCTGACAGCGCACGAGCACGTCGGCTTCGAGCTCGGCTGGGACTACGCCCACTACCGCGTCAGGCTGCCCGCCTCGTATGCGCAGGAGCCTTCGCCGCTGCGCAACGGCCTGCTTGCCGGCCAGGCCGCGTTCGGCACGCGCACGCTGGCCGACACGCGCCATGTGCGCAAGTGGCTGCAGCTGCGCCTGCACGCATGGTTGCGCGGGCGCAGCGTCGAGCTCGTGCAGGTCACGCCGAACTACCTGCAGCAGATCGACGCGAGCCACTGCCCGATCACCCGCGTCGCGCTGTCGAGCGCGACGCTGGCAGGCACCGACGCGTCGGTCGACCGGGTGCGCAACGACGCCGGCTACGCTGCCGGCAACCTCGCGGTGATGAGCACGAAGGCGAACCACGCGAAGGCGGCGTTCGGCTTGCGCGATGCGCAGCGCTTCACACAGCAGATCGAGGCAGAGCAGGCGCTTGCGGCGGATGGCGCAAGCGCCCCCCGTGGCCCCGGTCTCGGCGGCTTGACCGGTGAACAGTGGGCCCGCGTCGCCACGCTGTGCAGCTTCGTCGAGCCGCTGCCGCACGACGAAGCCTGCGCGCTGCCGCTGCGCGTGCTGCCGCCGAATCGCCTGCGCCTGTTCAACCCGGTGCAGGCGCTGCAGGCGTTCGTCAGCCAGCAGTTGCTGAAGCCGGGCTGGAGCGCGCGCATCAGCCGCTTCGAAGACCTGCTGCCCGGCAAGGCGCTGCGCCGCGACTTCAAGAGCTTCTTCATGACCTTGCTGCCGCGCGTGATCGAGGCGGGAATGTCGGCCGAGCGCCGGGCCACCCCAGGCCGGCCGACCTGCCCGTGGGGGACGACGCCGGAGGCGCCCAGGGGCGGTCATCCAGGCGATGCGAGCCACGCGCGCTGGGCGATCGAGGACGCGTGGCGCGCGTCGCTGGTGCAACAACGCTGGAGCCGATTCGCGCTTCAGTTGACCGCTGCGCAGTGCGAATCGCTGCTCGCCCGCGCCGCCGCCCGCAAGCTGACGACGGCCGTGATGCTGCCGCTGACCGCCGCCGGCGCCACCGACGGCTGGAACCTCGCAACGCGCGGCTACGTGCCGCATGCCGCCCACGTAGCGCAGCTCGGCGCCAGCCAGCCCGAGCCGCAGCAGCAGTTCGCGTGGTGACCGTCGGCGGGTCCTGACCCGCCCGCACCGCGCCCGCGACCCACGGCCGGGAGGCTGATGACACCCCGTTGTCAGCAGCCTCGCGGCCGTGTCGATTTCTGCGCCGCCTATTCGTCGTCTCATTGCTATATTGCGAGCCTCGCCGCCTCCGGCGCCACCGTGCGACCGGCACGCGCGGTGCCGGCATGCGCAGGCGAGCACCCCATCCGCGTGTGACCACGAAAGCGATCTGCCGATGACGTTTCCTTTCAGCCTGCGGCGTGCCGCGTTGGCCACGACCGGCCTCGCCGCGCTCGCGGCGTGCAGCACCGGCCCGACGCCGCCGCCACCCGCGCCGACCGCCGCGGCCGATTCGCCGGCGCAGTGGAACGCGCCGTTGCCGCACCGCGGCGAGCTCACTGCGCTCACGTCGTGGTGGCAGCAGTTCAACGATTCGGTGCTGGTGCGGTTGATCGACGCGGCGCAGACCGCGAGCCCGACGATCGCGTCGGCAGCGTCGCGCATCGAGCAATCACGCGCCACGCGCGTCGCCAGCGGTGCGGCGCTGCTGCCCTCGCTCGACGCCAATGCCAGCGCGCTGCGCGGCAAGCAGGACTTCGTCAGTGGCCTCGGCAACAGCGCCAGCGTCGGCTTGCAGGCGGCGTGGGAGCTTGACCTGTTCGGCGGCCGCCGCGCAGCGCGCGACGCGGCGCAGGCCCGCTTCGATGGCGCGCAGGCCGGCTGGCACGACGCGCGCGTCGCGGTCGCGGCCGAGGTGGCGAGCAACTACACCAGCCTGCGCGCCTGCGAGGCGCAGGTCGCGCAGCAGCAGCTCGACAGCCTCTCGCGCAACGAGACCGCGCGTCTGACCGGCCTGAGCACACAGGCCGGCTTCGAGTCGCCCGCGAACGCCGCGCTCGCGCGCGCCAGCGCCGCGCAGGGCAACAGCCTGCTGACGCAGCGCCGCGCGCAGTGCGATGTGGCGATCAAGGGCTTGGTCGCGCTGACCGGCATCGACGAGCCGACCTTGCGCGCGCAACTTGCCGTCGGCGCCGCGCGCATGCCGCAACCGGCGTCGATCGCGCTGGCGAGCGTGCCGGCGCAGGTGCTCGCGCAGCGACCCGATTTGGCTGTCGCCGAGCGCGAGCTCGTCGCCGCGAGCGCCGAGGTCTCGCAGGCGCAGGCCGCGCGGTTGCCACGCATCGCGCTGAACGGCAGCATCAGCGCGTCGCGGTTCGAGTCGTCGGATTTCGGCAACCAGAGCGGCACGCTGTGGGCGATCGGCCCGGTGACGGTGTCGCTGCCGCTGTTCGATGGCGGCGCGCGGCGCGCCAATGTCGTCGCCGCGCAGGCGCGCTACGATGAAGCCGGCGCGATCTACCGCGGCAAGCTGCGCAGCGCCGTGCGCGAGGTCGAAGAGGCGCTGGTCGCGCTGCAAAGCACGGCCGAGCGCAGCACCGACGCGCAGGTCGCGACCGAAGGCTTTGCCGCGTCGTTCCGCGCCACCGAGGCGCGGTTCAAGGGCGGCCTCGCGAGCCTGTACGAGCTCGAAGACGCGCGCCGCTCCGCGCTGCAGGCCCAGATCGCGCTGACCGATTTGAAGCGCGAGCGGGCCACGGCCTGGATCACCCTTTACCGCGCCCTCGGTGGTGGCTGGACAAACACACAAACAACCCCGGTCGCCGTCCAACAATGAACAAGCAATTCACTGCCATCGCCTCGGTCGCCTCGTTGCTCGCCGCCGCCCTTGCGCTGAGCGTTCGCGCGGCCGACGACAAAGCCGCAACGGCTGTGCCGAAGCCCGCGCTGACGGTCAACGTCACGCAGCCCCAATCCGCTGCGCTGCCGGTGCGCGTCACCGCCAACGGCAATATCGCCGCATGGCAGGAGGCCAGCGTCGGCACCGAGGCCAACGGCCTGCGGCTGGCCGACGTGCGCGTCAATGTCGGCGATGTCGTCAAGCGCGGCCAGGTGCTCGCGACCTTCGCGCCCGACACACTGAATGCCGACGTGGCGCAGATACGAGCGTCGGTCGCCGAGGCCGAGGCGACGCTCGCCGACGCGTCGGCCAACGCGCAACGCGCGCGCGGCCTGCAAGCCACCGGCGCGCTGAGCGAGGCCGCGATCAACCAGTACCTCACGGCCGAGCGCACGGCGAAGGCGCGCCTCGACGCGCAGCGCGCAATGGCGCAGATGCAGCAACTGCGGCTGAAGCAGACGCAGGTGCTCGCGCCCGACCACGGCATCATCTCGGCGCGCAGCGCGACCGTCGGCGCGGTGCTGCCTGCCGGGCAGGAGCTGGTCCGCATGATCCGCCAGGGCCGCCTCGAATGGCGCGGCGAGGTCGCGGCCAATGACATGGGGATGCTCAAGCCAGGCATGCTCGCGCTGGTCACGGCCGGCAGTGGGCCGGCGATCAGGGGCACGGTGCGCATGGTCGCGCCGACGGTCGACCCGCAGACGCGCAACGGCATCGTCTACGTCGACTTGCCCGCAGCGCCGGGTGCGGCACGCGCGGGCATGTTCGCGCGCGGCGAATTCGAGGTCGGCAGCGGTTCTG
>JANXVK010000275.1 GCA_025351675.1 Rhizobacter sp. | reverse complement strand
AGCATCACCGCCGCCGACAGGCTGCGCGGGTGCGCCGAGACAAAACGGCCGGTGCGCGCGGTGGCCAAAGCGACGGCGCGATCAAGGAGGTCGAGCGATTTCAATTCGATTCAGGAGCACTTGAGGCTCGGTGCGAGTGGCGGCAGCGTGGCCGCGCACTTCGATTTTTATCCCTATCACCCCGAAGGGCCTCTACTAAAATCCGGGGCGCCTGCCTCTGTGCGTGTGAGTATCCAACCCGGAATTTCGCGTCCGGACCGCCTTCACCAAGCAGGTGAGCGTGCTTCAGGGCTAGGCGGAGTATAACGACCCGGCCCCGCTTCCATCCCCGTAAAAGCCCCGTATGTCCCAGCCTTTCAGTCAAGCTCCCGAAACCGCCGCGAAAGGCCCCGTCCACCCGGTGACAGATCGGGTCAAGGAGGCGCTGGCGATCTCGCTGCGCGGCTGCGACGAACTGCTGCCGCAGGCCGACTGGCTGGCCAAGCTTGCACGCTCGGAAGCAACCGGCGTGCCACTCAGAATCAAGCTCGGGCTGGACCCGACCGCGCCCGATCTGCACCTCGGTCACACGGTCGTGCTGAACAAGATGCGGCAGCTTCAGGATCTCGGCCACACGGTGATCTTTCTGGTCGGCGACTTCACCTCGATGATCGGTGACCCATCGGGTCGCAACACGACGAGGCCGCCGCTGACGCGCGAGCAGATCGAGGCCAATGCGCAGACCTATTTCGCCCAAGCCAAGCTGGTGCTGGACGAAGCCAGGACCGAGGTCCGCTACAACTCCGAGTGGAGCGACCCGCTGGGCGCGCGCGGCATGATCGAGCTCGCGTCGCGCTACACGGTCGCCCGGATGATGGAGCGCAACGACTTTCACGACCGCTTCAAGGCCGGCACGCCGATCAGCGTGCACGAGTTTCTCTACCCGCTGATGCAGGGTTACGACTCGGTCGCGCTCAAGAGCGACATCGAGCTCGGCGGCACCGACCAGAAGTTCAACCTGCTGGTCGGCCGCGCGCTGCAAAGCGAGTACGGCCAAGAGCCGCAGTGCATCTTGACGATGCCGCTGCTCGAGGGGCTCGACGGCGTCGAGAAGATGTCGAAGAGCAAGGGCAACACGATCGCGATCACCGAGCCGGCGAACGACATGTTCGCGAAGTTGCTGTCGATCAGCGATGTGCTGATGTGGAAGTATTTCACCCTGCTGAGCTTCCGCCCCGAGGCCGAGATCGCCGTCTTCAGGCGCGAGATCGCCGAGGGCCGCAACCCGAAGGACGTGAAGGTGCTGCTCGCCAAAGAGATCACGACCCGCTTCCACAGCGCCGCGGCGGCCGAAGCGGCCGAACTCGATTTCAACCACCGCGCCCGTGGCGGCGTGCCCGATGTGATCGACGCGGTGACGCTCGCAGGGGCTCCCATGGGTATCGGCGCGGTGCTGAAACAGGCTAATCTTGCGACGTCGACCGGAGAAGGCCTGCGCCTGGTCGACGGCGGCGGCGTCAAGGTCGACAGCTCGGTTGTCAGCGACCGGGGTTTGAAGCTCGCCGCCGGGATTTATGTGGTGCAAGTGGGCAAGCGCAAGTTCGCGCGGGTAACGCTGGAGTGATCCAAGGAGTGATCCACCATGTTTCGCAGAAGCTTTCTGGTGAGCGTGACGACCCTGATGGCCTTCGGCGCGGCGGTCGCCGCCCGCTCGCCGCATGAGCAGACGCGCATCGAGAAGCTGATCCGCTTCGTCGAGATCCAGAAAGACATGACGTTCATCCGCAACGGCACCGAGTACAGCTGCGCCGAAGCCGGCAAGTTCCTGCGCGGCAAGCTCGGCTCGATGGGCAAGGACGTGACCACGGCGCGCGAGTTCATCGAACGCATCGGGACCAAGTCCAGCATGAGCGGCAAGCCGTACGAGGTGAAGTTCGGCGACGGCAAGACGATGCTGGCTTCGCAGTTTCTCGCCGAGGAACTGAAGCGCATCGAGGCCCAGCCGGCCTGAGCCGCGCCGAGTGCAGGTCAGAACGTTCCTCAAGCTCTCGATCGCCGCCGCCATCGCGACGATCGCGATGAAGTCGGCCGCGTGGTGGCTCACCGGCTCGGTCGGCCTGCTGTCGGACGCGATGGAATCGTTCGTCAACCTCGCCTCGGCGCTGTTCGCGCTCGCGATGGTGACGATCGCCCAGCGCCCGGCCGACGAAGACCACCCGTTTGGCCACACCAAGGCCGAGTATTTCTCCAGCGGCTTCGAAGGGCTGCTGATCGCCGGCGCGGCGGCCGGCATCATCTGGGCCGCGGTGCTCCGCTTCGCGAACCCGCAGCCGCTCGAATCGCTGGGCTGGGGCTTGGCGCTCGCGGTCGGCAGCTCGGGTATCAACTGGGCACTCGCGCACCGCATGCTGGCCGCCTCGCGCGTGCACCGCTCGATCGCACTCGAAGCCGATGCGCGGCACCTCTACACCGATGTCTGGACCACCACCGGCGTGATCGTCGGGCTGGTGCTGGTGCAGTTCACCGGCTGGCTCTGGCTCGACCCGGTGCTCGCGGTCGGTGTGGCGCTGAACATCCTGCGCGAAGGCGCGCGCCTCGCGTGGCGGTCGGTTGAGGGGCTGATGGACAGCGCGGTCGAGCCCGACGTGCGCGCGCAGATCGACGCGACACTCGCGCAGTTCGCGCACCAAGCGATCCGCTTCGATCACATCGTGACAAGGCGGGCCGCGCAGCGCCGCTTCGTCGACCTGCACATGCACATGCCGGCGCAATGGTCGCTCGGCCGTGCGGCGGCCCTGCGCGCCGAAGTCGAGCAGGCGCTGATGAACGACGTGCCGGGGCTGCGCGCGTCGATCCAGCTGCTGCCGTCGAATGTCGAGGCCCACTTCGATGACGTGCGGGCCGCGCCGTGATCGCGCTGATCCAGCGCGTCGCGCGCGCCGAGGTACACGTGGGCGGGGGGTCGATCGGCGCG
>JANXVK010000264.1 GCA_025351675.1 Rhizobacter sp. | reverse complement strand
CGCGCCGATGGCCTGCACCGTGATCGAGGTGGCGGTCGCCGCGGGCCAGGCGGTGCGCGCCGGCCAGACGCTGCTGGTGCTCGAAGCGATGAAGATGGAGCACGAGTTGCGGGCGCAACACGACGCGCCCGTGCTGCGGGTCGACGTGCGCGCCGGCGACCTGGTGGGCGAGGGCGATCTGCTGATGCTGCTCGGCGCTGCGTCCACACCGGCGGGCGCGGCGGCGCCGGCCGCGGCGCCCGGGGACTCGTCGGCCGCCGGTTTGCGCGCCGATCTGCAGGAGGTGCTGGCGCGCCACGCCGCCACGCTCGATGCGCAGCGCCCCGAGGCCGTCGCCAGGCGCCACGCGCTCGGCCTGCGCACGGCGCGCGAGAACCTCGCCGACCTGTGCGATGCCGGCTCGTTCATCGAGTACGGCGCACTTGCGGTCGCCGCGCAGCGCACGCGCCGCAGCGAGGCCGACCTGATCGCCAACACGCCGGCCGACGGCATGGTCACCGGCATCGCCAGCATCAACGGGGCGCTGTTCGGCGACGAGCGCGCGCGCTGCGTCGTGATGGCCTACGACGCGACCGTGCTCGCCGGCACGCAAGGCATGCGCAACCACCAGAAGACCGACCGCATGCTCGGGATCGCGCTGGCGCAGAAGCTGCCGGTCGTGCTGTTCGCCGAGGGCGGTGGCGGGCGGCCGGGCGATGTCGACATGCCCATCGTCGCCGGCCTGCACGTCACGAGTTTTGCGACCTACGCGCGCTTGAGCGGCCAGGTGCCGGTCGTCGGCATCGTCGCCGGCCGCTGCTTCGCCGGCAACGCCGCGCTGCTGGGCTGCAGCGACGTGATCATCGCGACCCGGCGCAGCAACATCGGCATGGGCGGGCCGGCGATGGTCGAAGGCGGCGGCCTGGGCGTGTTCACGCCCGAGCAGATCGGGCCGAGCGAGCTGCAGTCGGCCAACGGCGTGATCGATCTGCTGGTCGACGACGAAGCCGCCGCGGTGGCCGCGGCGCGGCAGTATCTGGCGTACTTTCAGGGCGCGACGAAGGGCTGGTCGGCCGGCGACGTGACCCTGCTGCGCGACGCGCTGCCCGAGAACCGGGTGCGCGTCTACGACATGCGCGCGGTGATGAACCTCGTCGCCGACACCGGCTCGCTGCTGGAGTTGCGTGCCGGCTTCGGCGCCGGCATCTTCACCGCGCTGGCGCGCATCGAAGGCAAGCCGGTCGGGCTGATCGCGAGCAACCCCGCGCACCTCGGCGGCGCGATCGATGCCGATGCCGCCGACAAGGCGGCGCGCTTCATACAACTGTGCAACGCGCACGGGCTGCCGCTGGTCTCGCTGGTCGACACGCCGGGCTTCATGGTCGGGCCCGAGGTTGAGGCGCAGGGGCAGGTGCGGCATGTGAGCCGGATGTTCGTCGCCGCGGCGCACCTGCGCGTGCCGTTCTTCGCGGTCGTGCTGCGCAAGGGCTATGGCTTGGGCGCGATGGCGATGACCGGCGGCGGCTTTCACGAGCCGGTGTTCACGGTCGCGTGGCCGAGCGGTGAGTTCGGCGCGATGGGGCTGGAGGGCGCCGTGCGGCTGGGCTACCGCAAGGAACTGGAGGCCGCACCCGAAGGGCCGCAGCGCGACGCGCTGTACCAGCGTCACGTCGACGAGCACTACGCGAAGGGCAAGGCGATCAACATGGCGGCCACGCTCGAGATCGACGCGGTGATCGACCCCGCCACGACACGCGCCTGGCTGTCGCGCGGGCTGGCCACGGCACGTGTCGGCGAGCTTGGACGGCCCGGCGTCGATACCTGGTGAGCGCGTCCTGAGTTCTACTTCAGGTCGGTGACGCCCGGCCGCGGTGCGTCGGGCCTGCGGCGCGCCTGCAGCGTGGGGTCAGCGGCCTCGTAGCCGATCGCGGCCGAATCGTCTTCCGCAGGTGCCGTCGCGACCGCAGCGTGCTGGCTTGAGAGGTACCAGCGCCGCACGTCGGCCACCCAGTCAGCATCGTTTGCCATGATCGTGTCCACCGCTGCCTGTTGATGAACGCATCGTCGATCGTCGAGGCCGCACGCGCCATCGGGTGGCCGGTCATTTCGCTGTAGGGGTTCGCCTGCGCGTCGGGTCGGGCAATATGTCGTCAAAATCACGGGATGAGTTCAGCCGCCCTTGACCAGTTCATCGCCGATTCGACCGCGCTGGCGCGCGCCCAACCCGAGCCGGCCGACTGCGTCGCGGCGATCGCGCCATTGATGTACGGGCTGCTGGCGCATGCCGACAGCTTTCTCGCGCCGCAACACCTGCGCGCCGACGCCGATCACTACGCACGCAACGCGATCTACGTGGCGCCCGACCACAGCCTGTCGCTCTACGCGCTGGTCTGGGCGCCCGGGCAGTGGACGCCCGTGCACGACCACGGCAGCTGGGGCGTCGTCGGCGTGTTGCGGGGCATGCTGGAGGAGCGCAGCTATCTGCCCAAAAGCGTCCGCACCGGATCGCACGATGCGGCGGTGCGCGAAGGCGACGCCGGCATCGAACTGCAACGCGGCGGTGTCATCCTGATCGGCGCGGGCAGCGTGACCAGCTTCGTGCCGAACCCCGACCACATCCACCTGACCGGCGTCGGCGCCGACCGGTCGCAGGCGGTGAGCCTGCACCTGTACGGCCGCAACATGAACAGCTTTCACCTCTACGATGTGGCGGCAGGTACGCGCCGCAAGGTGACGCTGGAGCACAACGAAAGTTGACGATGGAGTGTGTCGACACCCCGGCCGTGAACGCGCAGGCCGAGCGCGCCGAGGCGCTCGCGGTGCGCCACCTGCGCCAGGTGCTGCTGTGGCCGCTGCGCATGCTGCCGCTCAAGCGCGCCGCCGGTCAGGCGCGGCGCACGCCGTGGCAGGTGCTGCGCGACTTGGGCGAGGCGTCGCCGTGGCGCGAGGTCGTCGACGAGTACACCGGCGACAACGGGCGCTTCCACGAGCGCCACTACAACGAGTTCGTGACCTTCCTGCGTTGCGTGCAGCGCTTTCTCTACGGCGAGGGCCGCAAGGCGCGCAACTCGGGTGACCGCGACGCCGACTCGTCGATGCGTGTGTTCCGCCGCGAAGACATCGCGCAGGCGCGCGTTGTTGCCCGCCCGGGCGACGCGCCGGTCACGCTCGACGTGGTCCACGTCGACCTGTACTTCTTCTACGACGTCGACGTGGTGCTGCTCAACGTCGAACTCGGCGCGAACGACCTGACGCTCGATCAGGCTGCAGGAGCAGCTCTACCGCTTCGGCCGCAGTTACCCGGCCCGCCGGGACGGTTCGGGCCACGCGCCGCACACGATGGCCAGCGTCGAGTGGCTCGATGCCAGAGGCGCGGTGATGGCGCGCTCCGACTCGCAGCAGCGCGAGCTGTTCATGGCGCACGTGGCGGAGCACCGCGCACCGCGCACTGCGGCGCACTGGGCCTTGATGCTGAAGCCGGTGGTCGCCGAGCATTCCGACGAGCCCGGCGAACTGCGCTACCGGCAGATCGAGTACTACCGGATGCCGCTGATGGGCTACCTGGCGCTCGACGACCCGCGCGCGCTGAGCCGCAACGATTTCATTCGCCTCGGCCTGGTCACCGGCGCCGGCGGCAGCGACAACGGCAGCCTGGTCGACGACAGCTCGCCGCGTGCGATCGAGGAGGGTTCATCCCTCCACGGACATGGAGACGGCAGCGCGCTGCCGTATGGCGCCGACCACCTCGCCGACTTCGAGCAGCGCTACTGCTACGACCGCTTCTGGGCCAACGCCGGCGCCGCGCCGAACACGCGCTATCCGTGCAGCGGCCACGCGCTGATCGTGATCGGCGATGCGCGCTCGCAGTTCTACGGCTGCCGCGACCGCGGTGTGCTGGCGCAGTTCCGGCACCAGCACTTTTTGCTGCTCCTGATTGCGCACTTTCAGAAGACGGCGCTGCTGATGCAGTCGGACCGGCTCGTCGAAGCGCTGAAGAACCTCGACGTCGGCGATGCCGACAGCGTGCGTTCAAGCGCTCGATCCGCAGCAGCTTCAAGAGTTTTCTGCGCTTCACGCACCGCTACTGGTTTCACGAGGTGTCGGAGCAGGCCCAGGTGCGCAAGCTGTTCCACCTGTGCGCCACGCACCTGCAGTTCGACCCGCTCTACGACGAGGTCAAGGTGCGCATCGCCGACATGAACCCGTATCTCGACGCCGACAACCTGCGCCGCCAGGCGAACACGGTGGTGCTGCTGACCGTCGTCACGATCCTCGGGCTGATCGGCACCGTGACGACCGGCTTCCTCGGCATGAACCTGATCGCCGAGGCGGATGCCTCGCGCGGCACGAAGCTCGTGTACTTTCTGATCGTGTTCGGGCTCACCACGATGCCGACCTTCTACACGATGGGCAAATCGAAAGGCCTGTCGGACTTTCTCGATGCGCTGTCGGACGAAAAGCTCTCGGTGTGGGCGAAGGCCAAGGCGCTTGCAGGCGTCTGGCGGCACGGCCGCGGCTGACGGCGATGGCGCTCGTCGATCTCTCGGCCACCGCGCTGTCGGCGGCGATCCACGCGAAGGAGGTTTCCTGCCGCGAGGTGATGCAGGCGTATCTGGTGCGCATCGCGGAAATCAACCCGGTGCACAACGCGCTCGTCAGCTTGCGCGACGTGGAGGCACTGCTGCGCGCGGCCGACGCCCGCGATGCCGAGCTCGCGGCCGGCCAGAGCCGCGGCTGGATGCACGGCATGCCGCAGGCGATCAAGGACCTCGCACCGGTCGCGGGCCTGCCGAGCACGATGGGCTCGCCGTTGCTGCGCGACTCCGTGCCGCGCGAAGACGGCCTGCTCGCGCAGCGAATGAAGGCGGCCGGCTGCCTCGTCATCGGCAAGAGCAACACGCCCGAGTTCGGCCTCGGCTCGCACACCTTCAACGAGGTGTTCGGCGTCACCCGCAATGCCTTCGACCCGAGCAAATC
>JANXVK010000231.1 GCA_025351675.1 Rhizobacter sp. | reverse complement strand
GCTGAGGCTGAACCGGCACCTGAACTCGCTGCGCGCGCGGCTCGGGCTGCCGTACTGGAGCCTGTCGAAGTACCTGAAGGGCAAGGTCAAGCGCGCGGTCAGCTACGTTGGCGACTTCGAGCTCGCGGTCGCGCGCGAGGCGCGCAAGCGCGGGCTGCAGGGTGTCGTGTGCGGCCACATCCACCACGCCGAGCTGCGCGAGATCGACGGCGTGCTGTACGCGAACGACGGCGACTGGGTCGAGAGCCTGACCGCGCTGATCGAGCACGCCGACGGCCGGCTGGAAATCCTCGACTGGTCGCAGTTTGCGGCGCAGCTGGCGGCGCAGCGCGGCGTCGAAACGCTGCCGGCCGCGCTCGCCCCGGCGACTTGACGTTTCACTTCACGGAGATGCGAATGAAGATCGTGATCGTCACCGACGCATGGCTGCCGCAGGTCAACGGCGTCGTCACCACTTTGGTCTAACTCGTCCGCGGGCTGGAGGCGCGCGGCCACGACGTGTCGCTGATCGAGCCCTCTGGCTTCAAGCGTTTCAAATGCCCCGGCTACGCCGAGATCGAGCTCGCGTGGCGACCGGGCACGACGGTGTCACGCATCATCGACGCCGCCGATGCCGACGCGGTTCATATCGCCACCGAGGGTCCGCTTGGCGCGGCCGCGCGCCGCCATTGCCTGCGCCGCGGCATGGCGTTCACGACCGCATTTCACACGCGCTTTCCGGACATCCTCGCGAAAACGCTGCGCGTACCGACGTCATGGGGCTACGCGTGGTTCCGCCGCTTTCATGCGCCGTCGTCGGGCGTGATGGTGCCGACCGAGGGCATGCTCGCGATCCTGAAAGAACATCGCTTCGAGCACCTGCTGCGCTGGTCGCACGGTGTCGACCTGCAACTCTTCAAGCCGGTCGCGCCGATCCCGCTCGATCTGCCGCGACCCATCTTCCTGCATGTCGGCCGAATCTCGTACGAGAAAAACCTCGAAGCCTTCCTGAAGCTCGACCTGCCCGGCTCGAAGCTGGTGTACGGCGTCGGCCCGCTGCTGCCGGCGCTGCGCGAGAAGTACCCGCAGGTGCATTGGCGCGGCGTCGTGCCGCGCGAGGCGCTGCCGGCGATCTACAGCGCCGCGGATGCGTTCGTGTTCCCGAGCCGCAGCGAGACCTTCGGCCTCGTGATGCTGGAGGCGATGGCCTGCGGCACGCCGGTCGCGGCATTCCCGGTGACAGGCCCGCTGGATGTGGTCGGCGACTCCGACGGCGGCGTGCTCGACCACGACCTCGCGCGCGCTGCGATCAGCGCGCTCGAGGTGCCGCGCGGCTGCGCCCGGGCGAGGGCGCTCGAGTTCGACTGGGAGCGCGTGTGCGACGAGTTCGTCTCATTCCTGGTGCCGGCGGAGGGCCCGACTGGACGGCGCGCCGCGCGGTTCTTGCCGACCTTGCCGATGTCGGCGTCGTACTGACGCGGCCGGGGATCCGTTACTGCTCGGGCAGCTCGCCCCAGCCGGTGGCGACACGGCGAAACCGGCCCTTGCCATCGAGTGCATCGCGCGGCACCTCTTCGCTGGTGCCTTCCAGCACCTCGCATTTGAGCGTGTTGACGATCGTCTCGCGGGTGGCCTTGAAGGGCGAGACGACCGGGACGTCGGACCCCGATTCGTGCACGCCGAAATAAAAGACCGTGACGTGATCGAAAGTCTTCATTGCGCGGCTCCGTCCAAAGGAGCCGCATGCTGGCGCGGGCTGCGCGCCACCGGCAAGCGTGGCCGTCGAATTCCCTTCGCGGCAGTCGCTCGGGCCGACTACATCAGGTTACTTCGTGCCCTTGACAGCGGGTGCCGCGGCCTCGGCGCCGCTCGGTCGGCCGGTCTTGAGGCTGGGCACGCCGTTCATCGCGGCCAGAAAGGCCTTGTCGCTCATGCCGTTCAGTGCGCTGATGCCGGCCCGCAGCAACTCGCTCTTCTTGACCGGGCGGGCCAGATTGGCGGCGCGAACCTTCAGCGCTTCAAGTACCGCGTACTCCGTCTTCGGGATCGTGAAGCTGTCGCGCACCAGCTTGTGTTTGGGCTTCGGGGCCGCGGCCAACGGCTCGGCGGCAGGCGCGGGCTTGCTTGCCTTCGCCGAGACGGCGACCTTGCGCACCGGCGCGGCCGGCTTGGAGGACTTGGCGGCCGGGGTGGTCTTTCGCGCGATCTTGCTGTTCATGGGGGTTTCCTTTTAACGGTGTATACCGTATAAACCGTTTATATCATATGCCGGAGACGACCATGCAAGCCATCCGATCACCTTCCGACGAGATGCTGCACTCGGTCGGCGCGCTGATGGACACCGCGTTCGTGCGCCGCGCGGTCGCCGATGCCACCGAACCCACCGGCACGCCGCACGCGGTGCCGGCCTCGGCGTGGGCTCGCGCGATCGCCCGGGTGCGGGCCGCGCTGGCCCGGCTGGCGGCGTCGTCCTGATCGCCTTTTGGACGGAGAGAAGATGACGCTCGATGTCGCGGCTCGGATTCGCACCTTCAACGCCGGGCGCGATCCCGAGCGCCTGCAACTCAAGTACGCGGCGATGCGCGCGAGCCCGTTCACCTTTCTGCGCGGCACCTGCCACCTGTTTTACGCCCGCATGGCGCGCGGCGGCGTGCACAAGGCGGCGCCGGCCGTGTGGTGCTGCGGCGACCTTCACCTCGAGAACTTCGGCAGCTACAAGGGCGACAACCGGCTCGCCTACTTCGACATCAACGACTTCGACGAATCGGCGCTCGCGCCCGCCACGTGGGATCTGGTGCGCCTCCTCGCCAGCGTGCAGGTCGGCGCGGCGACGCTGAAGGTCGGCGAAGCCAAGGCGCAGCGGTTGTGCGAGACCTTCGTCGAAGCGTATGCCGACGCGCTCGCGCTCGGCAAGGCCTATTGGGTCGAGCGCGACACCGCGACCGGCGTCGTCCACGACCTGCTCGACGGGCTGGGCCACCGCGATCGCGCCAGCTTCATCGACGAGCGCACCTGCCTGAAGGGCAGGAAGCACCTGCTGAAAACGGACAACGGCAAGGCGCTTGCAGTAGATGCCGGCCAGCGCAAGCGCGTCGTCGCCTTCATGCGCGAGTTCGCCAAGACCCAGCCGGCCCCGTCGTTCTACGAGGTGCTCGACGTGGCGCGCCGCGTCGCCGGCACCGGCAGCCTCGGCGTCGAGCGCTATGTCGTTCTCGTGCGCGGCAAGGGCTCGCCGGATCGCAACTACCTGCTCGACCTGAAGGCCAGCTCGGCCTCGTCGCTGATGCCGCGGCTGAAGGCGGTGCAGCCGAAGTTCGCGTCGCATGCGGCGCGCATCGTGGCCGTGCAGCGGCGCCTGCAGGCCGTGCCAATGGGCTTTCTGTATGCGGTCAGGTTCGACGACCGGCCGGCCGTGCTGCGGGGCCTGCAACCGAGCGAAGACCGGGTCGATCTCGACCGCGCCGGTGGTGACATGAAGGTGCTCGGCCCGCTGCTCGCGACGATGGGCCAGGTGGTCGCGTGGGCGCAACTGCGCAGCGCCGGGCAGGGCGGCTCGGCCAGCGTCGACGCACTGATCAAGTTCGGCGGCGGCAAGAAGTGGCGCGCGCCGCTGCTTGCCGCGTCGCGCGTGTGCGCGGCTCAGGTGTTCGCCGACGCAAAGGTCTACAACGCTGCTTGCGACGCCGGGTTCTTCGCCTGAGGCGGATGCGCGCTGTCAGCTCGGCGGCGCCGGCTCGTGCGGCGTCTGCGGCGTGTTCGAGGCAGCTTCGGCCTGCGCTCGCAACAAGTCCACGTACGCGCCCGAGACGAGTTGTGCCGGGTCGATCTGCAGCCGGCGCAGCAGATCGTGCGCCACCGCCACGCCCGCGTCGGCGTTCTCGCCGTCGTGCAGCACGACCTCCAGTTCCAGAAAGTCGCCCAAGCCCTCGACCCGGTCGAGGTGCACGCGCGTGCGGCCGACGCGCAGCAGCGCGCGCTGCTTGATCACGCGGCCACTGATGCCGAGCGCGCGCACGAGCGTGGCGCGCAGCGCGTCGGAGTCGGCGACCGGCGTGATCGCGTAGTCGGAGGTCTTGGGGCCGGTCGCCTCCGGGCGCTGGCAGGCGATCAGCTCGTCGCGGCCGTCGGCGCGCGCGAGCGAGCGGCAGCACCGTCTCGGTGCTGCCGATGCGGGCCTTGGTTTCGACGTTGCGTGGCGTGGTGCGTTCAGGACCGAAACAGACGCGAATACTGCGTCTCGTGTTGCGCTGACAGGATCGCCAGCATCGGCGTGAAGGCCTGGCGCGCGCTGTCCGGCAGCACCGCGGCGCGGTCGACCACGGCCGGGATCTCGCCGACCAGCGACGCCAGGATGCGCTGGCCCGCGCTCTGCCCGAGCGGCACGGCCTTCAGCGCGGCTTGCACCATGTTCTCGGCCCAGCCGAACGCGAAGCTGAGGAGCGCCTCGCGCAGCGGCGCGCCGGTCTGCTGCGCGGCGAGGGCGAAGGCGATCGGCCACGTCGGTGCCGGCGCGAGCGCCTTCAGCTGCGCGACGCGCGCATCGACGGGCTCGCCGCGGTTCTTCAACCACTCGACCATCGAGCGGCCCATCTGCTCGGTCTGCTGGCGCAGCTCGGCCGTTTCGCGGGTGGTCGTGACCCAGTTGTTGAGCCCCGTGACATGGGCGAGGTCATCACGCGCCCACGCCTTGAACGCTTTCGCGACGACCGCGATGTCACTGCGTGCCAGGCTCAGCTGCAATTGATCGCGCAACCACGCGCCGGCTTGCGCCTCGCTCGTCACGTGGCCGGATTCGACGGCCGCTTCGAGCGCCTCGGAGTAGCTGAAGCCGCCCACCGGCAGCGCCGGCGACGCGAGCCACATCAGCTGCAGCAGCGCGTGGGCGGAGGCAGGCGCGGTGGTTTGGCGACCGGTTCGGCGAGCGCGCGGCATCGGGCGATCAGGGCTTGTGATCGTGGCCGTGATCGCAATCCGGACCATGCACGTGCGGCTTCGCGACCGCGGGCGCTGCGTGCGCGTGGCCGTGGTCATGGCCGTGATGCGCGTCGTGCGCATGCGCATGTCCACCCGCCGAATACGCGCCACCCTCGGGCTCGAACGCCGCGTTCGCGTCGGTCACGATCAGGTGCATCTGGCGCAGCATGTCGGCGAGCACATGATCGGGTTCGAGCTTCAGGTGATCGGGCGTCAGTTCGAGCTGCACGTGGCGGTTGCCCAAGTGATACGCGGCGCGCAGCAGATCGAACGGCGAGCCGTGGTCGACGCATGTTTTCACCACCATCACCGGCTGCCTTGCTGCTGTCACGACGACCATCGAGCCGTCTTCGGCGACCAGCATGTCGCCGCCCCGCACCAGCGTGCCGCGCGGCAGGAACACGCCGAGCGTGCGGCCGAGCGAATCGGTCGCGTCGAAGCGGCTTTTCTGGCGCACGTCCCAGTCGAGCTCGACGCGCGCGGCGCGCTTGACGAGCACGTTGGCCAGGCCGCGGGCTTGGGGGATCAGCTTGTTGACGGTGAGCATGGTGGCGGTGGATGAGAGCGTGGCCGGCAGTGTCGCAGCATTCGTCGCGCGCACCGCTGCGGCCCGCCGGCGCGGCCGCGTTTCGGCGCCATCGCCCCACTTCTGGAATGCGAATCATTGCTGATACGATGCGCCGCGATGCCATCACCGACCCGCTTTCAAGGGAGACACAACGATGAACCGATTTGCCACGTTCCGCACCCTCGCCGTCACGGCGTTGGCCCTCGCCGCCGCCGCTGCGGCCCACGCGCAGGGGGTCGTCAACGTCTAC
>JANXVK010000229.1 GCA_025351675.1 Rhizobacter sp. | reverse complement strand
GATCCCCAAGGCTGCTGAGCCGGGGAAAGTACGCGATTGCAGGAAAACGAAGTTCAAGTCGGCACCAAACAAAATCGGCCTACAACCCACGCCAATGCTTGATCTCAGGCTCGGCATGACTCATTTAACCGGACAGTAGTGGCCTCGCACACAAAATTCCTGACAGGCTCAAATATTGGCAAGACCGTCTGGGTTTGTGTTTGCGAAACTCACCCAAACAAATACTGCGCCAACCAAATAGATCAATGGCACCAGAAACTTTGATATGCCAAACAACTTGAACAGAGACTTTTTCAATTGCTTGGCCTCGTGGACACGCCTCGCGGGACCAAGCACCCCGGCGGGCTGAGCCAGGCCGCGAGCACCGCGAACACTTGGGCCTGCTCGGGCTCGCTGAAGATCTCGTGGAACAGCGGCGCGAAGGCCTGCGTCGTCACCACGTTCGCGGGCGCCGCGGCAGCGAACGCGGCACTGCCGGCCGGCGCCACGCAACGGTCGCTGCCGGCGTACAGCAGCAAGGTCGGCATGCGCCATTGCGCCGCATGCGCGCGCACGAACTCGCCGCCGTCAACGATGAATCGCACCAGCTTCGGCGTGACGCGGTCGTGCACCAGCGGGTCGTCGACATAGGCCTTGACGACGGCCGGGTCGCGCGAGACCCATTCCGGCTTCAGACCGTTGCCGACGGCGAGGTTCGGCGCCAGTGCACCCAGCACCTTCAGCAGCAGCTTCTGCGCGCTGCTCATGCCGGCATCGAGCGCCGGCGACGACAGCACCAGCGTG
Organism: Rhizobacter sp.; assembly: GCA_025351675.1. Taxonomy (GTDB): domain Bacteria; phylum Pseudomonadota; class Gammaproteobacteria; order Burkholderiales; family Burkholderiaceae_C; genus LMDS01. The sequence goes on along the minus strand of JANXVK010000229.1, from coordinate 4,029 downwards.
TCGACCTCGCGAAACCATGGCGGCGGCGACGACGCGAGCCCGCCCGCGACCATGCGCGCCGCCACCAGCCCGCCCATGCTGTGGCCGAGCAGGACGAGTGGGCCGGGACGCTGCGTGCGCACCGCATCGATCACGAGCGCCAAGTCGGTGAGCAGATCGTCGACGTGATTCAGCGCGCCGCGCGCGCCCCCACTCACACCGTGGCCGCGCTGGTCGTAACCCACCACATGGCGGGCGCAGCGGTTCAGATGTGCCGCCACATGCGCATAGCGGCCCATGTGCTCGCCCAGGCCGTGCACGATCAGCACGCTGCCGCGCGCGTCGGCACAGGGCCATTCGCGGACGTGGAGCTTCAGGCCATCGGCCGTGTCGACTGACGTGAGGTTCGGCATCGGCGGCAGTGTAGGCTGCGGCCTGCCGCGCGACATCCCGACGAACACCCCATGAACGACTTCTTCACGCTGGCCACCGACAACGCCATCACCCACCTGCAGCTCAACCGCCCGGAGCGCCTGAACACGCTGACACCAGCGTTCTTCCCGGCCCTGCGCGACGCGGTGCGCTCGCTGCACGACTCGGGCGACGCGCGCGTGCTGGTGATCTCGTCGACCGGCAAGCATTTCTGCGCCGGCATGGCGCTCGACGTCTTCGCGAGCGACGACGCCCTGCTCGTCACCACCACGGCCCGCGCGCGCCTGAGTTTTCAGGAGTCGCTGCGCAAGCTGATCGACTGCTTCACGGCGCTCGACGAGGCGCGCTTTCCGGTGATCTGCGCGATCCAGGGCGGCTGCATCGGCGGCGGCCTCGACTTGGCCACGGCCTGCGACATCCGCGTGTGCAGCGCCGACGCTTTCTTCACGGTGCAGGAGATCCACATCGGCATGATGGCCGACCTCGGCGTGCTGCAGCGGCTCGCGAAGATCGTGCCGCCCGGCATCGCGCGCGAGATGGCGTACACCGGCGACCGGATCAACGCCGAACGCGCGCTCGCGATCGGCCTCGTCAACGCGGTGCTGCCGGATGCCGACGCCGCGCTCGCGTACGCGATGGCGCTCGCGCAGACCATCGCCGCGAAGTCACCGCTCGCGATCGCCGGCAGCAAGCTCGCGCTGAACCACGCCCGCGATCACGGCACCGCGGCGAGCCTCGCGCAGATGACCCTGCTGCAAAGCGCGATCTTCGACACCGACGAGATGGCGGTCGCGATCACGGCCTGGAAGACAAAGCAGGCCGCGGCGTTCGACGCGCTCGCGCCGGTCGCGACGGTCTGAACGCCGGCAGCGCTCACGCGCTGCGTTCGGCCTGCATCTGCTGGCGCCGGGCCCCGCCTTGGCGCTCGAGCATCCAGCCCGGGTACTCGGCCGGCAGCTTGCTCGCCGCATCGATCGCCGCGAGCTCGTCGGCACCGAGCACGACCTTGGTCGCTGCGATGTTGTCGGCGAGCTGGTCGGGCCGCTTCGCGCCGATGATCACACTGGTGACCTGCGGCTGGTGCAGCAGCCACGCCAGCGCGATCTGTGCGACCGACACGCCCTTCGCGTCGGCAATGCGGCGCATCGCATCGACACAATCCCACGCGCGCTCGCGGTTCACCGGCGGAAAGTCGAATTGGGTGCGCCGGCTGCCGGCCTCGCCCTGCTGGTCGCGCCCGTATTTGCCGCTGAGCAGGCCACCGGCCAGCGGGCTCCAGACCATCAGACCGACGCCCTCGCTCTTCAGCATCGGCACCAACTCGCGTTCGAGGTCGCGGCCGGCGACGGTGTAGTAAGCCTGCAGCGACTCGAAGCGCGCCAAGTGCTCGCGCTCCGCGATGCCGAGCGCCTTGACGATTTGCCAAGCGGCCCAGTTCGACACGCCGACGTAGCGCACATGCCCGTGGCGCACCAGCTGATCGAGCGCGCGCACCGTCTCCTCGATCGGCGTGGCCGGGTCGAAGCCGTGGATCTGGTATAGGTCGATGTGGTCGAGCTGAAGCCGCTTCAGGCTCGCCTTGATGCCGTCGGCGATGTGGCCGCGCGACGCCCCGCGCATGTTCGCGCCGGCGCCGGTCTCACCGAACACCTTGGTCGCGACGACGACGCTGTCGCGCGGCACTTTCAGGTTCTTCAGCGCCTGGCCGGTGATCTGCTCCGACAGGCCGGACGAATACACATCGGCGGTGTCGATGAAGTTGATGCCCGCATCGAGCGAGGCGCCGACGAGGCGCTCGGCATCGGCCTGCTGCAGATCGCCGATCTGCGCCCAGATGCCTCCGCCGCCGCCGAAGGTCATCGTGCCCAGGCAGAGCTCGGAGACGAACAGGCCGGTGCGGCCGAGTGGAAGATGGCGCATGTCGGGAAGCTCCTGTCGGTGTCGGTGTCGGTGTCGGTGTCGGTATCGGTATCGGTCTCGGCGCCGATGCCTCAGTTCGTTCGCGGCGCGGGTTCGGTCCAGCCGCCGCCCAGCACCTTGTACAGCGTGACGAGGTTCTGCACCTGCAGTGCCTGGGTCTGCACGGTCGCCTGCTGCGCTGTGAACAGCGTGCGCTGCGCATCGAGCACATCGAAGTAGCTCGACACGCCGTTCTTGTAGCGCAGGTCGACCAGGTTGAAGCTCACCTGCGCGGCGTTGGCCACCGCGGCCTGCGCGCGCAGTTGCTCGCCGAGCGTGGCGCGGCCCGCGAGCGAATCCGAGACCTCGCGGAACGCGGTCTGGATCGCCTTCTCGTACTGGGCGATCGCGATGTCCTTGTTGACCTTCGCGACATCGAGGTTCGCCTGGTTGCGCCCGGCGTCGAAGATCGGTTGCAGCAGCGAGGCCGTGCCGGTCAACGCGAAGGTGCCGCTCTTGAACAGCCCCGACAGCTCGGTGCTCGCGGTGCCGGCGTTGGCCGTCAACGAGATGCGCGGGAAGAACGCCGCACGCGCCGCGCCGATGTTGGCGTTGGCCGAGAGCAGTTGCTGCTCCGCGGCGAGCACGTCGGGCCGGCGCGTGAGCAGGTCGGAAGGCAGGCCCGCAGGCAGGTCGCTCACGCCCTGCTGCTGCGCGAGCGTCAACGGTGCCGGCAGATCGGTCGGCAGCGGCTGGCCGACCAGCAGGGTCAGCGCGTTCTCGTCGAGCGCCTTCTGGCGCAGCGTCTGCGCGAGCGCGACCTTGGCGGTCTCGAGCAGTTGCTCGGCTTGGCGCAGGTCGACTTCGCTCGAAGCGCCGTTGTCGAAGCGCAGTCGGGTCAATCGAAACGAGTCTTCGCGCGTCTTCAGCGCGTCGCGCGTGACGCGCAGCAGTTCATCGTCGGCGAGCAGGCTGATGTAGCTCGTTGCGACACCCGATACCAGAGCGATCTGCGCCGTCTTGCGCGCTTCTCCGGTCGCGAGGTACTGCGACAGCGCCGCTTGGCTGAGCGAGCGCACGCGGCCGAAGAAATCCAGCTCGTAGCTGGTCACCTGGAAGCCGACGGCCCAAGTGTTGACGAGCCCGCTGGCGCCCGCTCCGCGGTTCGCGGTGATCCCGGCACCGACCGACGGCAGCTCGTCGGCACGCCGGATCTGGTAGCTCGCGCGTGCCGCCTCGATGTTCAGGATCGCGACGCGCAGGTCGCGGTTGTTGTGCAGCGAGAGCTCGATCAGCCGCTTCAGCCGCAGGTCGGCGAAGAAGCGCTGCCACTCGAGGTCGGCGGCGGCACTGGCGTGGGCTGTCGAACCGGCCGGGATCAGCTCCGGCGCGTAGACCGGAGACACCGGCGCGGCCGGGCGGTCGTAGGTCGGGATGAAGCTCATGCAGCCGCCCAACATCAGGGCCGCGGCGAGCGCCGACAGCGTGCTGGCGAGTTTCATTGCGTTCGAGTTGTTCATCATGCGCCCTCCGGGGCCGGTGGCGTGTCGTGGCCGAGCGGCGGGCCGCGATGCGGCTTGACCTTGCTCTTCTTGAACACCGATCGCACGACGACGAAGAACGCCGGCACGAACAGCACCGCGAGCGCGACGGCCGTGATCATGCCGCCGATCACCGCGGTGCCGATCGCACGCTGGCTCGCCGAGCCGGCACCGCTGG
>JANXVK010000226.1 GCA_025351675.1 Rhizobacter sp. | reverse complement strand
GTCGGGGTTGATGAAGATCGTGTACGGCGTCGAGACCTGCGCGAGGCCGATGTTGCAACCCCGGCCGAAGCCGTTGTTGGCGCCGGTCAGCGTCACCCGCGCCCACGCGAAGTCCTGCGCGAGGATCGCCGCGGTCGCGTCCTTGCTGCCGTTGTCGACGACGATGCACTCAACCAGGTTCAGCTCGCGCGAGCGCTGTGCGGCCGACATCGCCTGGCCGATCGTGCGTGCGGACTGGTAGGTGACGACGACCGCGGTCGCCCGGGGCTCGCGCTCAGTCATTCATTGCATCCCAAGCGCCGACAGCAGGCCCGGGTAGGCGCCACTCGTCTTGAACCGGAAGTTGGTCATCCGGCGCGGCGCGTCGATGCGCGGAATGGCGTAGCGGTCGCTGCGTGCGCCGATGCGCATCTCGGTTCCGGCGCCGACCGACGAAGCCCAGCCCGCCTGCACCACAATCTCGCGCGTCGGCGCCGACCAGCGCCCGTACGGGAACGAGAAGTGCTTCGGGGCAATGCCGAGTTCGCGCCGGATGTCGGTCGCACAGCCGTCGATCTCGGCCAGCGCGTCGGCGCCCTGGTGCGTGCGCAGGTCAATGTGATCGCGCGTGTGCCCGCCGAACTCGAACAGCGGAAACTGGTCGCGAAGACGGCGCGCCTCGTCCCAGTTCATCGTCAGGCGCGGGGCGGTTCCTTGCGGCGCCAGCTGCGCGTCGACGCTCGCCAGGATCTCGCAGCGCGCGGCATACGTGGCTTCGAGCAGGTGACGGTGCAGCGCACGGCGCGCTGCCTGCATGCCGCCGGGAGACCCCAGATCGACGGCCTCCAAGCCCGGCAGCGCAAGGCTCAGCCGATCGCAGGTGCGCCGCTGCAGCGTCGAGAACAGCACGTCGGCCCACTGCGATTCACCGCGCCCGATGTAGCCGGTCGCCATGAACAGGGTCGCCGGCAGCGCGTAGCGCTGCAGGATCGGCGCCGCGACCGTCAGGTTGTCGAGGTAGCCGTCGTCGAACGTGATGCACACGGTGCCGCTCGCCGGCGAGGTGCCGCTCTGAATCTGCGCAACCATCTCGGTGAGCGACACGACGCGGCGGTGCTGGCTCAGGAACGCCATCTGGCGCTCGAACGTGTCGACAGGGAGCCAGTTCGGCGGGTCGACAAAGGCGCTCGCTTGGCCATCACCGATGCTGTGGTACATCAGCACCAACGCGCCCTCGGTCGCGCTCGTCAGTTCGAAGATGCGCCCGGCCCCGCTCCACTGCGCAGCGGCACCGACCACCTCTTGTCGCAGCGACCAAATTCGTTTGAACACGGGATGGGGCCGCAACGTGCAGCAAATGGATGGAAAATTGTCGGACGGGGGATCTTACAGATGCCAACATGACGCCGACCCAGCCCGCGTCGCAGGCTCAATGATAGACGTGACCGCCGTCACGACCGACTCTGCTTTGTCTCCAGAGCGTTGCGCGGCCGGGTCGTCGGTATGGCGGCGCCCATTAGACTCCGGCACGGTCGCCCGCGCGCTGGCCACCGGATCACGGCGTTGCCGGAACCAAAACGCATGCCACGCCTGACACCTCTCGACCCGACCGCCACCGACCCGCCGCCCCTGATGCAAACCGGCCTGAAACAGCGCTTCTTGCAGGCCGCGGGGTGGATGGCGTTCGGCCACGTCCTGAGCCAAGTGATTCGCTTGGGCAGCAGCCTGATCCTGACACGCCTGCTCGCTCCGGAACTGTATGGCGTGATGTCGGTGGGCTACGTCGTCATGTCGGGTCTGGCGATGTTCTCGGACCTCGGCTTGAGCCAGGGCGCGATCCAGAGCCGCCGCGGCGAGGAGCCGCGGTTTCTGAACGTCAGTTGGGTGGTGCAGATCGCCCGTGGCTTCGTCCTCGCGATCGCGGGCTTGTTGATCGCGGGATTGCTGAAGATCGCTGGTGGCCAAGGCTGGTTGCCGGCCCACTCCGTCTATGCGGAACCGCTGGTTCCGTCGCTCGTCGCCGTGATTTCGATCTTTGCGATCGTTTCCGGGTTCGAGTCGACCAAGGTGTGGGTCGCGCGCCGACGCCTGTCGCTCGGCGACCTGACCAAGCTCGAACTCATCTGCCAGGTCGCGACGATCCTATTCCAGCTGGGATGGGCGCTGGTTTCGCCGACCGTCTGGACGCTCGCAGGGGGCTGGATCTTCGGCGGGCTGGTCAGGACATCACTGTCCCACTTCTGGCTCAGGGGACCACCTAACCGGTTCGAGTGGGATCGCGAGGTTTTCCGCGAGGTGTTCGCGTTTGGCAAGTGGGTGACCTTGTCCTCCGCGTTCTCGTTCCTGTTGACCAGCGGCGACACGCTCCTGCTCGGCGGTCTGCTCGATACGAAGCTGATGGGCTCCTACGCGCTGGCGATGATGCTCGTCGGTGCTTGGCGGAGCGCAGTAACAAGCTTGGCAGCCCAAGCCGCACTCCCCGCTTTCGCCGAGGTTCACCGAGAGCGCCCTGAACGTGTGCGGGCCATCCTCTACCGAATACGCCAGCCGCTCGACGTCTTTTGTTTGGTCGTCGCGGGAGCACTGATGGTGCTTGGAGAGCTTGTCGTGCACACGCTGTATGACAACCGCTACGCGGCCGCAGGCTGGATGCTCAGCGTCATGTCCCTGACCTTGGTATCGACTCGCTTGAGCGTGTTCGACCACTGCCTCGTGGCCACCGGCCGCGTCAAGCTGCTGAGCGTCCTCAACGGTCTGCGCCTCATCACGCTTTACGTCTCTGTTCCGATCGGCTATCACCTGTACGGCGCGATCGGCGCTGTGTATGCCGTTGCCGCCAGTCAACTCTTTAACGGCGCCGCGATGCTGATCGCACAGGCCCGAGTGGGCCTGCTTGAGATCAGGCGCGAGATCATTGCGATCCCCCTGTACGCGGGCGGCGTCGCCGGGGGGTACGGGCTGCTGGCCATCGTTCAGCTCTGGAAAGCGGGCTGAGCCGTGCCCAAACAACGATCTTTGCTGCATCAACGTGTCGGCGCCGTCGTGATCGGCCGCAACGAGGGCGAGCGCTTGCAGCGCTGCCTCGACTCGCTGCGGTCGTCGTCGCTGTCGGTGGTCTACGTCGATTCGGCCTCGTCCGACGACTCGGTCGCGATGGCGCGCTCGCGTGGCGTCGCGGTCGTCGAGCTCGACATGCAAACGCCCTTCACCGCGGCGCGGGCCCGCAACGCCGGCTTTCAAGCGCTTCGGCAGAAGGAACCGGGCCTGAGCTTGGTCCAGTTTATCGACGGTGATTGCGAGATGATCGACGGCTGGCTGGAAGCCGCCGTGGCCTTTCTCGACCAGCGTGCCGACGTGGCCGCCGTCTGCGGTCGCTTGCGCGAGCGTTTCCCCGAGCGTTCGATCTACAACCGCCTCAGCGATCACGAGTGGGACCGGCCGCCCGGCCAGACCGACGCGTCCGGTGGCATCGTGATGATGCGCGGCGATCTGTTCGCCGCAGTCGGCGGTTTCCGCGAAGACCTCGTCGCCGGTGAAGAGCCCGAGCTCTGCCAGCGCCTGCGGCGCGCCGGCTGGAAGATCTGGCGGCTCGCGCAGGGCATGGCGTGGCACGACGCCGCGATGCTGCGCTTCGGCCAATGGTGGATGCGCAACAAGCGCGTCGGCTTCGCGTACGCACAGGCCGTGGACCTTCAACGGCGCGCCAGCGAGCGGCACCACTGGAAGCAGCTTGTCAGCCCCTGGTTCTGGGTCGCAGTCGTCCCGGCCCTGGCACTCGCGGCTTGCTGGACGTTCGGTTGGTTGGCCTTGCTCATGCTGCTGATCTATCCCGTGCAGGTACTGCGGGTGGCGCTGAAGTCCCGGGGTGATGCGCTGGGTCGTCTA
>JANXVK010000216.1 GCA_025351675.1 Rhizobacter sp. | reverse complement strand
CGGTGAACTGTCGATGAAGGGTTGCTGAGGGTGGCGCCGGGTCAGTGCGGGAACGGCCAGAGCCGCAGCTTCTCTTTTGCGGTCGACCAGAGCCGCGCGATGCCGTGCGGCTCGACGATCAGGAAGAAAACGATCAGCGCGCCGAACACCATGAAGGTCAGGTGCGAGGCGGTCGCAGTGTCGATCGGGATGCCGAACCAGTACGGCAGCTTGTCGAGGAAGATCGGCAGTACGACGATGAAGGCCGCGCCGAAGAAGCTGCCCATGATCGAGCCCAGGCCGCCGATGATCACCATGAACAGCAGCTGGAACGAGCGGTCGATGTTGAACGCCGCCGGCTCCCATGAGCCGAGGTGCACGAAGCCCCAGAGGCCACCGGCCACGCCGACGATGAACGAGCTCACCGCAAACGCCGTCAGCTTCGCGTAGACCGGGCGAATGCCGATCACGGCGGCGGCCACGTCCATGTCGCGGATAGCCATCCACTCGCGGCCGATCGCGCCGCGCACCAGGTTCTTCGCGAGCAGCGCGAACACCGCGAGAAAGGTCAGCGCGAACAGGTACTTCTGAGCCGGCGACTCGACGGCCAGACCGAACACGTTCAGGCCGGCGACGCTGACCGAGCCCGACGACGAGCCGTTCGTGACCCACTGCAGCCGCAGGCAGGCCCAGTCGACGAAGAACTGCGCTGCGAGCGTGGCCACCGCGAGGTACAAGCCCTTGATGCGCAACGAGGGGATGCCGAACAGCACGCCGACCGCCGTGCTCGCCAAGCCGCCGAGCAGCAGCGAGGCGATCAGCGGCATGCCGTCAAGGCGGATGTGGAAGTTGTAGGCCGCATAGGCGCCGACCGCCATGAACGCGCCGGTGCCGAGCGAAATCTGGCCGCAGTAGCCGACCAGGATGTTCAAGCCGAGCGCCGCGAGCGACAGGATCAGGAACGGGATGAAGATCGCCGTCAGCAGGTAGGGCGTGGCGATCAGCGGAACGACGACGAACGCGAACGCGAGCAGCAGGCCGATCGCGATGCGGTCCTGGAGGATCGGAAAGATCTGCTGGTCGGCGCGGTAGCTCGACTTGAATTGACCGTTTTCTCTGTACAGCATGGTCAGACGCGATCGATGATTTTTTCGCCGAACAGGCCCTGCGGCCTGACCAGCAAGAACAACAGCGCAAGAACGTACGCAAACCAGATCTCGATGCCGCCGCCGAGCATCGGTCCGATGTAGATTTCGGAGAGCTTCTCGCCCATCCCGATGATCAGCCCGCCGATGATCGCGCCGGGCACCGAGGTCAGGCCGCCGAGGATCACCACCGGCAGCGCCTTCAGCGCGACCAGCGAGAGCGAGAACTGCACGCCGAGCTTGCTGCCCCAGATCACGCCGGCCACCAACGCGACAAAGCCCGCGACCGACCACACGATGATCCAGATGCGCCCGAGCGGGATGCCGATCGACTGCGCCGCCTGGTGATCGTCGGCGACCGCACGCAGCGCCCGGCCGGTCGCGGTCTTCTGGAAGAACAGCGCGAGCAGCGCGACCAGCACCGCGGCGATCGCAGCCGCGTACAGGTCTTCCTTGTTGATCAGCACGCCGCCCTGGAACACGCTGTCGAGCACGAAGATCGGATCTTTCGGCATGCCGACATCGATCTTGTAGATGTCGGAGCCGAACAGCGTCTGGCCGAAGCCTTCGAGAAAGTAGGTGATGCCCAGCGTGGCCATCAGCAGCGTGATGTGCTCCTGGTTGACCAGCTTGCGCAGCACCACCCGCTCGATCACCCACGCCACCGCGATCATCACCAGCACCGCGCCGGCGAAGGCCAGCACGTTGGCGAGGATCTTGTTGTCGAAGCCGAGCAGTTTGGGGAACCACTCGTAGAAGCGCGCCATCGCCAGCGCCGCGAACAGCACCATCGCGCCCTGCGCGAAGTTGAAGACGCCGCTGGCCTTGTAGATCAGCACGAAGCCGAGCGCGATCAGCGAATACAGCATGCCGACCATCAGGCCGCCGAACAGGGTTTCGAGGAAGAAGGCCATCAGTGTGAGGTCCCGAGGTACGCGCTGATCACGTCCGGATTCGATCGCACCTCGTTCGGCGACCCGTCGCCGATCTTCTTGCCGTAGTCGAGCACGACGACGCGGTCCGAGATGTCCATCACCACGCCCATGTCGTGCTCGATCAACACGATGGTGGTGCCGAACTCGTCGTTCACGTCGAGGATGAAGCGGCTCATGTCCTGCTTCTCTTCGACGTTCATGCCGGCCATCGGCTCGTCGAGCAGCAGCACCTGCGGCTCCATCGCGAGCGC
>JANXVK010000168.1 GCA_025351675.1 Rhizobacter sp. | reverse complement strand
GCTGCTGCAGCTCGCTGACGCGCTTGCGCATCGCGTCGGCCTTCGCCGCATCCGGTTCGGCCTCGATGACCTCGCGCAACGCCGCGATCTGCTTCATCGTCTCGACCTCGGGTGGCACGAAGCCGGCGTCCTTCAGCGCCTTGAAGGCCATGCGCAGCTCCTCGGGCGTCTGCGCGTAGCCGTCGTCGAGCGCTAGCGGTTTGCCCCAACTCGTCGCCGATTGCAGCTCGCCGCTGCGCTGTGCGTCGCGCAGGCTTTGCGCGATCTGTTCGTCGATGGTCGGCATGGCGTGGTGCTCCTTTCAAGGCGCGCGCTGCGATCCGATCCGGCCGGCCCAGTGATCGGTCAGCGGCGTCGCCGGCTTCGCGAGGCGGCGCTCGTTCAGCAGCGCGCGGCCGAGCGCCGTGTTGGATGCGGCGGCGGCTGCCAGCAAGGTCTGGTCGATCAGGTCGCGCTGTGCGTGGCTGCCGCCGAAGTGGTGCGCAACCGTGCGCAGCGGGTACAGCAGCCGGCAGGCCCCTGCCGCGTCGCCGCTCGCATACGCCATCAACCCGCGCATCAGCGGCAGGCCGACTTCGTTCGTCATCGCGAGGTTGTCGTCGCGCGCGTGGTTTGCGCTCGCCTCGACCAGCGCCGCGGCGCGCGCGTGATCGCCGCTGCCGAGCAGCGCCAGCAGCGCATGCACGTCGTTGAAGGCGTAGTGGCCGGCGTGCGCGACCGGGTCGGCCCAAGCGCCGGCGAGCGCGTGCCAGCGCGCGCCGACATCGACGCCGAGCAACTGCAGCCGCCACAGCAGCGCCGCGCCGTCGAGCCATTGCAGGTTGACGCTGGATGCCGCGCCGCTGATCCGGGCATCGAACAGCGCGAGCGCGGACGTGCTGTCGAGCGCCTCCAGGTGGAACAGCGCGAGGTGCCACCACAGGTGCACCGCGAGGCCGTTGTCGGCCCAGCCGGCGCTGCCGCCGGTGCGGTCGTCAGCCAGCCACGCCGCGCCGTCGTCGAACCGGCCCTGCATCTCCATCACATGCGCGACCGCGTGGATCGCCCAGGGGCCGCGCGGGTCGCGCGCCAGCGCCTCGCGGCCGGCCGCCTCGGCCTGCGGATACAGGTTGCACTCCTCCAGCCCGAACGCATGCATGCCCAGCACGTAGGGCTGCAGCGGGTCGTCGATCGGCCATTCGGGCAGGACGCGCGCGACGCACTGGCGCAGGTTGCGCGCGTCGCCGCGGTAGAAGTCGAACAGGTGCGCGGCGGTCAGCGCAAGCAGGTCACGCGGCTGCGCGTGCAGCAGTGCGTCCCAGCGCGCGCAGGCCTCGCGCCAACGCCCGGCCGCGGCCGCCTGTGCGGCCTCGAAGTGGCCGCGCTCGTGCGCCGGCGCGCTGCGCATCAGCGGCTCGGCCTGGGCGAGCAGTTCGTGCGCCTGCGGCAGCATCGCCGGCTCGGTCAGCGTCAGGAGGAACACCGCCTTCGCGACGCGCGCCAGACCCCAGCCCGGGTCGGCGGCGATCGTTGCGTCGAACGCGGCGATCGGGTCGCCGTAGAACGACACGAGGTGCCACAGCGCCGTCTCGTGGTGGTCGAGCGCGGCCGGGCTGGCCGTGCCCACGGGCAGATCGCGGCGGTCGCGGCGATCGTGCATCGTCGTCAGTCCGGTCGGGCCGGTGGCTCGGGCCAAGCGCGCTGCGCCGGGCGCATCTGCTCCCAAGCGCGCGACACCTGGAGCACGCCGAGGTCGTCGAAGCGATGGCCGACGATCTGCAGCCCGATCGGCAGGCCGTTCGACGTGTAGCCGCAGTTGATGCTCGCGGCCGGCTGCTCGCTCATGTTGAACGGCAGCGTGAACGCGATGTGCTCGAACGGCGTGGCCGGGTCGTTGGTCGGGCCGGCTTGGGTGGCGGCGTAGGCGGGCATCGGCGCGGTCGGCGAGAGCAGCATGTCGAACGGCGATTCATCTTTGGGACGCATCGCGGCGATCGCCGCCTCGCGCATCGCGCCCATCATGCTGTAGCCGCGGAACACGCGCTCGCCTGACAGGCCTTCGCCGCCGCGCGCCCACTCGGTGATGTAGGGCAGCACCTTGGCGCGGCGCTCTGCGGGGAGCGCCGAGATGTCCAGCCACGAGCGGGTGCGCCAGAAGTCGTCCATGCCGTCGATCATCGCGCGCGTCATGAAGGGCTGCAGCGGCTCGACGATGGCGCCGGCCGCTTCGAAGGCGCGCGCCGCGGCCTGCACCGCGGCCGCGACCTCGGGCTCCACATCGAGGCCCCAGCCGGCGTCCATCAACAA
>JANXVK010000160.1 GCA_025351675.1 Rhizobacter sp. | reverse complement strand
CTCTGACGTCACCCGCGACCGAATTCGGCTTGCCGATCTGCGCCAGCGGCCACTTCACTTCGCGATGCATGCGGTAGCTGGCCCGGACCCGAAGAGCACAAAATTAATCATGGCCGACGGTGATCTATTGCTCTCCGACTGCGTATTTCAGCGATCGTGGACGCCCGTTTCAGTCTGATCGTGGACGGTGAAACGGCGTCGTCGAGGGTGCGCCGGGGAGGCGCGCAAGCACCGGTGGTGAATGTAGCCCAAGCGTCCACGATCAGCCTGAAACGTCCTTGCGCCAGGGGGTGTGTCGGACCCGGTTTTGGACTTGATTTGATCTTCAGATCTCAGGCTCCTGCCAGGCCGCCGGAGGCGCCCCGACCGGGCCATGTACACATGCCCGGTCCTGCCCGTGTGAGGGACGCGCAGGATGCCGATTCATGCTGCTGCCGCAGCATCGGCATCGCGCATCGACCGAGTGCCCTTGAGCTCGATCTTGTGGCTCGAGTGCACGACCCGGTCGAGGATCGCATCGGCCAGCGTCGGGTCGTTGAGGTAGGTGTGCCAGGCCTTGACGGGCAGTTGGCTGGTGATCAAGGTCGAGCGCGTGCCGATGCGGTCGTCCAGCAGTTCGAGCAGGTCGTTGCGCTCGGCCGGGCCCATGGGCGAGATCGCGAAGTCGTCGATCACGACCAGGTCAAGCTTGGCCATTGCGGCAAGCCGTCGCGCGAAGCTGCCGTCGCCGTGGGCGACCTGCAGTTCGTCGAACAGCCGTGCCGCTCGCACGTACAGCACAGAGAAGCCGCTGCGTGCGGCTTGATGGGCCAAGGCACAAGCCAACCACGTCTTGCCGCTGCCGGTGGCGCCCGTGATGAGCAAATTGCGCGCATGGCGCAGCCAGTCGCCGCCGGCCAGCGTGGTGATGAGGCCGCGATCCAGCGCGCGGCTGGCGCGCCAGTTGATGTCCTCGATGCAGGCCGCGCTGACCTTGAGCTTGGCGGCCTTGAGCAGCCGTTGCACGCGCCGATCATCGCGCCAGGCGACCTCGCGCTGCACCAGCAGCGTCAGCCGTTCGTCGAAGCTCAGGCCGGCGGCGGCGGTGCTGGTGGCTTGCTCCTCGATGGCGCGAACCATGCCGTCCAGGCGCAGGCTCTTCAGTTGGTCCAGGGTGTGTTCGTTCAACATGGGGTAGGTCTTCCTTCGGTGGGTTGCGGTTGTGGGCTGATCGGGGGTCAGCCCGGTGGTCGGCAAGGCCCGTTGCGATTGCGCTGCTGGGCGGCCATGCCCGCCACCGGTCCAGTGCCCCCAGTGCCGCCGTCCAGGCCCGGACGGCGGCACGGCTGGGGGTCAGTGGTGTCAGTGGTAGTAGTCCGGCCCGCGCACGTTCTCGTGCTCGATGGCCGGACTGGAGGTGGCGGGGAACAGCGAGGGCTGGCGGTCCAGGGCGCACTTGAGGATGTTGGTCACGCTCCTCAGGTTGGGCGCGCGGATCGCCATGGCACGCGTGCAGGCAGCCTCCAGCCGTTCAGCCGAGTAGCGACGCACCAGGGCCAGCAGGCCCAGGCAGGCGCGGTAGCCTTGCTCGGGATGCGGGCGGTGCTCGAGCTGCCAGGTCACCACCGCGGCGGTGCTGACACCGATGCGCTGGCCCCAGCTGATCAGCTTGGCCGGTGTCCACTCCAGGTGCGCGCGGTGCGACGCCGGCATGTGCTCGGGCGTCGTGGTGAAGCCGCCGCGCACGGCGCTGACGGCGTGGCCGGCCACGCGCTGGTTCGACGCGAAGCACTCGAGCAAGGCGCCGGTGACGCGCACGTCGATCTTGGCGCCGACCAGCCGGTGCGGCACGCTGTAGTAGTGGCCATCGAACTCGACGTGGTAGTCGATGTTGACCTTGGCCGCCTTCCAGCGGCTGATGGCGTAGCGCTCCACCGGCAGCGGCCGCAGCGCCGGGGCGTCGAGCGACTCGAAGGCGCTGCGCCGACAGCCGGGCAGCTTCTTGAAGGGCCGGTTGTTGAGGTCGGCGAGCAGCTCGGCGATGGCCCGGTTCAGCTCGGGCAGGCTGAAGAAGCGGCGGTTGCGCAGGCGCGCCAAGATCCACCTCTGCACCAGCAACACCGATCCCTCGACCTTGGGCTTGTCGCGGGGATGAGCGGGGCGCGCGGCCAGCACCGCGCAGCCGTAGTGACGGGCGAATTCCTCGTAGGTGCGGTTGGGTTCGGGGTCGTAGCGGTCGGGCGTCTTGATGAGCGCGCGGGTCTGGTCGGGCACGATCAGGCGGGGCACGCCGCCGATGAACTCCAGCGCCTGCACCTGTGCGCCGATCCAGTCGGCGGTGGTCTGGCGCGGCGTGGCGCAGGCGTAGGTGTAGTTCGACGCACCGAGGGTGGCCACGAAGATCTGGGCCTGGGTGATCTCGCCGGTGGCAGCGTCCACGATGGGCACGGTGGAGCCGGCGTAGTCGACGAACAGCTTCTCGCCGGCGATGTGGATCTGGCGCATCGAGCGCCGCTGGCGCAGGGCGAACTCGCGGTACTTGATGCAGAAGCTGGTGTATTTGTAGGCCAGCGGGTTGCCGGTGGCGTACTCCTCCCACAGCAGCATCAGGGTGACGCCGGGACGCTTGAGCTCCTGGTGCACGGCCCCGAAGTCGGGGGCCCGTTGGTGGCTGCAGCGGGGTAGCGCCGGGCGGTACAACCGGGCCTCCAGGTCCTCGTCACTGAGGGTCTGGACAAGGTCCCAGTCGACGCCGGCCACCCGGGCCAGCGAAACGTACTTGCCCACCACGCTCTTGGAGATCTTCAGCGCACGGCCGACCTCGTTGTAGCTCAGCCCGGCCTGCAGGTGCAGGCGCAATGTCTCTCGGATTTGTCGCATCGTGACTCTGTTGGTTGGCATCGGCTCGGTCCGCAAAAAAGCGGTGAGCCTGAGGCCGGTCAGAAAATCACTTGCGCGCCACCCCCGTCGTCCACGATCCCGCTGAAACGGCGTCCACGATCAGACTGAAATGCCGTCCACGATCACGCTGAAACCCCGTCCACGATCAGCCTGAAATGCCGTCCACGATGGGCTGAAATACGCACTTGGCTGATGAAGCGCCGGAGCGTGGCCTCGCTCGCGCCCATGCCGACCGCGCAATCGATCGTGGAGCAGGCGTCCCCAGCCAACGTGATGGATCCCTGCTTCTCGATGATCACTTTGAGCTTCTCATCGGCGGAGTCCGCGCTTGATTGCAGCTTCGCGAGGGCGGTCTGGACGGCGGCGGCCGAGCTGAATGAGTCGGCGATGAGGCCCTTGTCGCTCGCCTTGGCGTAGCTGGCCCAGCCGCGCCCGGTGATGAGGCCTAGAAGCGACACGCCGAGGATCCAGCCCGGGCGCTGCCGCAGGGGCTTCCAGGGCCTCGCGGCATCGCCAGCGCCCTGATCGCGAGGCTTCGCTGGCAGCAGCCCCGCCACGAAGAGCGCGAGGGCGAGCAGGGCGGTGGCCGAGTAGATGATCACCGGCAGCGCGGGCGGCGCCATCGGCTTGAAGAAGTCCAGCGCGCCCACTGTGAAGACGGCGAACGCGATCAGCGTGTTCACCGGGATCAAGTGGTCCCTGATGAATTGGTAGGTCGCCCCGAGCAGTGAGGGGGCGGGCTCGGCCTTGGCGCTGGCGTTCATGGCTGGCTCAGTCGCTGGCGACCTGGGCCCGCGCGTGCAAAAGCCAGATCCAGGCGAGCGAGTAGAGGCTCACCGCGAACCACATGCCGAAGATCCCGTCCGCGATCT
>JANXVK010000152.1 GCA_025351675.1 Rhizobacter sp. | reverse complement strand
CTCCATGTACATCGTGCATTCCGGCGAATTGCGCGCCGTGGTCGCTGGCGAGGGCGGGCGCAACGTGGAACTCAACACGCTGGGCGCGGGCGACTTCTTCGGCGAGCTGATGCTCAGTGGTTCGCTACGTGCCGCCACCGTGGAGGTGACCGTCCGCGCGCAACTCACGCGCGTGACGCGCGCCGAGGTCGAGCGTGTGCTGGCGTCACGCCCGGACCTGGCGTTCCACCTGATCCAGCGGATGGCGCAGCGCGTGCGAACTCTGACGCACACGGTGAGCCGCCTCGCGTCGGTCGATGTCTACGGGCGGCTGATCGGCCTCTTCGACGCATTGGCGGTCGACGACGGTCGCCGCCGCATTGTGCGGGGACCGCTGAGTCAGGCGCGCATCGCTGAGCGCCTTGGCGCGTCGCGTGCGATGGTCAACCGACTGCTGCAGGACCTGGTGCGTGGCGGCTACATCGAGATGTCACGTGACCACATCGTTCTGCTCAGCGAGCTGCCGCGCCGCTGGTAGTCGCCATCCGGGGACGAAGTCGAAGGCTACCGGCTGCGTGGGTGTGTTCGCCGTTTCGCGCGTGGCCCTCGTCTGGCTCTCC
The DNA here is from genome assembly GCA_025351675.1 of Rhizobacter sp. Lineage (GTDB taxonomy): Bacteria > Pseudomonadota > Gammaproteobacteria > Burkholderiales > Burkholderiaceae_C > LMDS01. The sequence continues at coordinate 2,259 of JANXVK010000152.1, read as the reverse complement.
AGAGGGTGGTGGATGAAGCGCGGCGCACGCGACCTGTTCACTAATGAACACGATTGCACCGTACCGCGGTTCCCTCGCCAACATGACGTCCTTACCTCACCAAGGACCTCACATGGCGACCCTGTTTTTTGCCGGTGCATCCCCGCCCTCGTCTCAAGGCAGGAGTGAGGACGACGTTCGGCCCCGCCGCTGGTTCGCGGCGCGGCGCGGCGAGCCTGCCGCGGCCGTGGAACTCGAATGTGCCGACCAGTGGCTTTCGATGGCCCGCGATGACACATGCTGCGTCGCCGACGTGTGTGACTTTCCAATCCGCTGCCGCGAGGGAGCGCTGTGGATCACCTCGCCGGAAGATCCCAACGACAGGGTCGTGGCGACCGCGAAGCAGCTGAGCGTGACAAGCCGCGGAACCATCCTGGTCCTCGCGCTCGCTCCTTCGTCGATGTGGGTTCCCCAGGGATTTTCCGTCGACGACGCGCGAGGCACTTCGAGGCGCCGCATGAGGCTCAGAAAGCTTCGAGATGTGGCCATGCACCAGCATCTGGCGGCGCACACGAATGACGAGCCGCGCGGGGCGCCGACCGAAGCGGTGCGACCGCCGCCATTTCAGAAGCTCATGAGTGTCATGGATCCAGTCCTCCCATTTTCGACCGACGCAGCTCAGGCGCCCCGTCCATTTCTGCACGGAGTATTCCAGCGAGTTGTCGCAGCTTTTGCGCGGCGCAGTTCGAGCGGCGCAGCCGATGCGAGAGAACGTCATCTCTCGCAATCGGTCGATCATGCAGACGTTGAAAGTCGCCTCCGAACATGGGACGCGCGCGAAAAACGCATGCGACGCCTTCCGCCCGTGCTGTAAGAATGTGGGGCGCGGTTGGGACACCCTGAAGCAGCCAATAGCGAGCGGCAGCTTCTGGCCGATACCTGCCCTTCCCTAACTGCTGCCCACGAAGATTCGCAGTTACGAGCAGCGAGGTCCGTCGCCCGAGGGCATGCGCGATTGACAGAATCGCCGACTCACGCCACAGCAGCCACGACGCAGCTCGCAGATGCAACGACTGTGAGTTGCAACCGCATAGGCAACCAAGCCGCCAGGCCTGCTTCCGGATAGAGGCGTCGGTCCGCGATGTAGCAAAGAACCAGCACTGCCGAGCAGGCGAGCAGACTTGGATAGCTCGGCAAAAGGAGCGCCAGCCAGCCAGCGAGTTGAGGCATCACTCCCCAGACCAACGGCACTGGCGCCAGCCCGCCTTCGCGCAGGGCCGGCCCCCAGTGCACGCCGCCGAGAAACGCCGCGATCGTGGCCGCATAGGCTGCTAGCGCGAACGCCGAGCGTGCGGAGACGACCGGATCATCGAGCGCCCACACGGCCACTGCTCCGGCGACAAAGGGTATTAGTCCGGCGAACCCCAGGAGGCGTGCCCAACGCGGTGGAGAAATGGCAGGAACTGTGTGCATGGGGAGACAGGCGGAGTGCCTTGAGAGGCGAGCCGATTCTTTGCAGTGCAGGATGGCAGCCTTTCTCAGAATACCGTACACGCTCTCCACACAGCAAGCGGCGACGACATCACGCCCCTCGTTCGTGCTGGCAACAGCGAGCAACGACCGCACAAGGCGACGCCTACTCGGAAGGATCGCCCTGCCCCTTCTTGAGCGCGGGGCGCAACGGTCAGTGGCGCAACTCACGCCGCGTCGACGAAGCCCAACGACGGCACCGCCTCTCATTTCTGTCGCCGGGACGCGCGAGGTAAGCAGGGTTGAAGGACAGCTTGTTGGCAGTAAGCATAAGTTCGCCAGCCGCCAGCGACCGGCAGCAACCGCTGCATTGGCGCCCGACGCGCCGCTGGTGCGAACGTCAGCAGAAGACTGGTTGCGGCCGTTGGAATTCGACCGGCGAATGTCGGCGGACACTGATACCTGACCGTGGCCAACCTCCTGGATGGAGGTCAGGTGTACCTTGGAACCAGACCTTCACTGGCTCGAAGACCGTGTACTCACACTGCCGGCCCGAACCAGGCGTCTGATTGCGCAGGTTGGCCGCCGGGAAGAAGTCGCTCGTGGGGCGTCGGTCGAGGGCGCCTCGGAGCTCGCTTGGCCAAGCAAGGGTAAACCTTCCCGGGGCCATGCCACGTTTGTGTTCTTGTGTCCTGCATGCGCCCTGAGGTCACTCTGCCCTTGGTCCAAACCGAACCCGTCGCACCGCATGCAGCACCGCCGTTGCGCTTCGGCCCGGCCCAGCGCTTCGAACTGCAGCCCGCCGAGCGC
>JANXVK010000127.1 GCA_025351675.1 Rhizobacter sp. | reverse complement strand
AAGACGCCGACGCTGCGATCGGGCACGAACGCGCCGATCAGCAGCGCGTAGACCGGCAGCCGCGCCGAGCAAGTCATCAGCGGCGCGACCATGATGGTGGCGAGGCGGTCTTTCCAATTCGCGATCGTGCGCGTCGCCATGATCCCGGGGATCGCGCAGGCAAAGCTCGACAGCAGCGGGATGAACGCGCGGCCCGACAGACCGACCTTGCCCATCAGGTTGTCGAGCAGAAACGCGGCGCGCGGCAGATAGCCTGAATCTTCGAGGATCAGGATGAAGAAGAACAGGATCAGGATCTGCGGCAGGAACACGATCACGCTGCCGACGCCGGCGATCACGCCATCGACCAGCAACGAGCGCAGCGGGCCGTCGGCCATGTGCGCGGTGACCCATTCGCCGGCCCAGGCCATCGCTGCCTTGATCGCGTCCATCGGTACGTTGGCCCACGAGAACACGGCCTGGAAGATCAGGAACAACACCGCGGCGAGGATCACGAGGCCCCAGATCGGGTGCATCACGACGGCGTCGAGCCGGTGGTGGAAGCGCTTCGCGTTGGCGGCGTCGGCGGTGATGCCGGGCTCGACCGTCGTCGTCACAACGGCAAGGATGCGGCGCACTTCGCGTTGCAGATCGGCCGGTGCGCTCGGTGTGTGGCGGCTCGCAGCGGGCGGCGTTGGCCGCGCGGCGGCGAACTCGCGCTGCATCAGCGCGAGCAGTTCGGCATGGCCGTCGTGCTTGACCGCGACCGTCTGGACGACCGGGCAGCCGAGTTCGACGCTGAGCTTCGCGACGTCGATGTGGAGCCCCTGCGCGCGCGCCATGTCGGCCATGTTCAGCGCGACCATCATCGGCCGACCGAGGCGCTTCAACTCGAGCACGAGGCGCAGGTTCATGCGCAGATTGGTCGCGTCGACCACCGCGACGACGGCATCGGGTGCGTCTTCGCCACGCCGCTTGCCTTCGATCACTTCGAGCGTGACCTGCTCGTCGGGTGTGGCCGGCGTCAGGCTGTAGGTGCCGGGCAGGTCGATCACCGAAACGCTCTGGCCGTTCGCCAGCCGGGTCGAGCCGACCTTGCGCTCGACCGTCACGCCGGCGTAGTTCGCGACCTTCTGGCGCGCACCGGTCAGCAGGTTGAACAGGGCGGTCTTGCCGCAGTTCGGATTGCCGACCAGCGCGACGCTCCAGGGCGTGTTCGGGACGAGGGGGTTCAGGGTCTCGGACATGGGATCAGGCGGCCCGCAGTTCGACATCGACTTCGATGCACTGCGCTTCGAGCAGCCGCAGCCCGAACATCGCATCGCCGACCAGCACCGCGATCGGCTCACGCCCGCCCGGCCCGCGGCGCAGCAACTGGACCGGCTCGCCGGGGATGAAGCCGAGCTCGGCCAAGCGGCGCAACGACACCGAGTCGACGTCGGCCGAGGTCGCCACGACGCGGGTCACCGTGGCGCGCGCGCCGTTGGGAAGGTCGTTCAGGAGCATGGTCAGGGTGTGCGGCGTGAATGCAAATGAGATTGTCTCTCATTTGTGTTGAAAGTTTCTGGAATCGGGTCGGCGGCGGTCGGCCTTGGGGTTTCTACCGCCCCATCCCTCCGTGCACCGAAAATTTCTCTGCCGGTGTTTTGCCGAGCAGAGTGGGACTGATTCGCAGTTCAGACGCCGCCTCGCCCGTACACCGTCAAACCGTGTTGGCTTTCATTGCAAATGCGAATCATTGTCAGTCATAATGTTGGTGAGTCGACGATTTGGAAGGAGCTCGATGACGGTCAGAATGGCTTCGTGAAGCACACGCCGGCCCTGTGAACGCAGGTTGGAGCGCGCTCGCGTGACCCCTTTTGAACCCCTCAGGAGCTGCCCATGAAAAGCGATCCCAAAGTTGTCGAACACCTGAATGCCCAGCTCAAGAACGAGCTGACCGCGATTAACCAGTATTTCATGCACTACCGCATGCTCAAGCACTGGGGTTTCGACAAGCTGGCGAAGAAGGAATACGAAGAGTCGATCGGCGAGATGAAGCACGCCGACAAGCTGATGGACCGCATCTTCATGCTCGACGGCCTGCCGAACCTGCAAGACCTCGGCAAGCTGTTGATCGGCGAGAACGTGCCCGAGCTGTTGAAGTGCGATCTGCAATCGGAGACCGGCGCGCAGGCGACCATCAAGGACGGCATCGCGTACTGCGAGTCGGCGCGTGACTACGTGTCGCGCGATCTCTTGCAGGGCATCCTGGACGACACCGAAGAGCACATCGATTTTCTGGAAACCCAGATCGATCTGGTCGGCAAGGTGGGGTTGGAAAACTATCTGCAGTCGCAGATGGGTGAGGTGAGCTGACGCGCCTTCGGCGCGGCGGCTCGTGTGGCCCGAAAGGGCAGAGGACGGACATGATTGTTTGCGTGTGTCGCAGGGTGTCAGACCATCAGATTCGCCAGGCCGCCGCCGACGGTGCGCACAGCCTCGAATGCCTGCAGTTCGACCTCGGCGTCGCGACGCAGTGCGGCCGCTGCGCCGACTGCGCTTCGCGTGTGCTGTGCGATGCGCGCGCCACGGGCAGCAACCACCAGCAGCACGTGATCACGATCAGTCGCCCGCAACAGGCGCAGATGGCTTGAGCGCCGGCAGCGCCGCGCTGCCTACAATCCGCGCTCCATTGGCTCACTCGCGCGCACGCTGCGCGCCGCGTCATGCTTGACATCACATTGCTGCGCAAGGACTTGGCGTCTGTCGTTGCCGGCCTCGAAAAGCGCAAGTCGCCGCAGCCGTTTCTCGACGTGACGCGGTTCTCGGCGCTCGAATCGGAGCGGCGCACGATTCAGGTCCGCACCGAAGAACTGCAGGCGCGGCGCAACAGCCTGTCGAAGCAGATCGGGCAGCTGAAGGCGAAGGGAGAAAACACCTCCGCGGTGATGACCGACGTCGCCGGCATCGGTGATGAACTGAAAACCTCGGCCGAGCGGCTCGATCTGATCCAGACCGAGCTTTCGGCGATGCTGATGAGCGTGCCCAACCTGCCGCAGGCCGACGTGCCGGTCGGCACCGACGAAACCGCGAATGTCGAGGTGCGCCGCTGGGGCACGCCGCGCACCTTCGACTTTTCGACCCGCGACCACGTCGACCTCGGCGCGCCGCTTGGCCTCGATTTCGACACCGGCGCGTTGCTGTCGGGTTCGCGCTTCAGCTTCCTGCGCGGGCCGGTCGCGCGGCTGCACCGGGCGCTCGCGCAGTTCATGCTCGATCTGCAGACGTTGGAGCACGGCTACACCGAGTGCTACACGCCCTACATCGTGAACCGCGAGATTCTCGAAGGCACCGGCCAGTTGCCGAAGTTCAAGGAAGACATGTTCTGGGTCAGCCGGGGCGGCGATGCAGCCCAAGCCGAGCAGTACCTGATCTCGACGTCGGAGATTTCGCTGACAAACACCGTGCGCGAGCGCGTGCTGCCGCTCGCCGATCTGCCGATCAAGCTGACGGCGCACAGCCCGTGCTTCCGGTCGGAGGCGGTCAGCGCCGGGCGCGACACGCGCGGGTTGATCCGCCAGCACCAGTTCGACAAGGTCGAGATGGTGCAGATCACGCACCCCGACGAGAGCAGTGCCGCGCTGGAGCAGATGGTGGGCCACGCCGAGGCGGTGTTGCGCAAGCTCGGCCTGCCGTATCGCGTCGTGCTGCTGTGCAGCGGCGACATGGGCTTCGGCTCGGCCAAGACCTACGACCTCGAAGTCTGGGTGCCGGCGCAAAACACCTTCCGCGAGATCAGTTCGTGCTCGAACATGGACGCGTTCCAGGCGCGCCGCATGCAGGCGCGCTTCAAGAGCGCGGCCGGCAAGAACGAGTTCGTGCACACGTTGAACGGCTCGGGCCTCGCGGTCGGCCGCACGCTGGTCGCGGTGCTGGAAAACGGTCAGAACGCCGACGGCTCGATCATCGTGCCCGAGGCGTTGCGCCCGTACATGGGCGGCCTTGCGGTGCTGAGGCCTGATGCTGCAAAAGAGGGCGCAAAAGCCTGAGCTAGAATGTGAGGCTCGGCACAGGCCCGCCGAAACACACCGGAGAGGTGGCAGAGTGGTCGAATGTACCTGACTCGAAATCAGGCGAACCGCAAGGTTCCGAGGGTTCGAATCCCTCCCTCTCCTCCAGCATGCGAATCCCCTGCGACGCCCGCCGTTTGCAGGGGGTTTTCGCTTGTGGATGCGCCCGCAGTCTCAGGGGCAGATTTCCATGCGCCGCGTGACGCCGCGGATGACTTCGTCGCTGAACCAGAAGAAGTGGCTGGTCACCGTGACGGTCGCGCTGTCCTTGGTACGGGTCTTGTGCTCGACCGGCACGACCCAGCCGACGGAGCCGCCGGCGCCGCCGGTCATCGGGCAGGCGCCGCGCTGTGGCGTGCCGATCACGAGTTCGCGGTTCGGGTCCAGGCTCTTCGCCGTCGCGTCGAAGAAATTGGTGATGGTCGCCTCGTGGTTGCGCGGCGGCACCGAACGCACCACGCTGTTGCGCGGGGCGGGTGCGCTGGCGCAGCCCGCGATCGTGAGGCATGCGGCCAGAAGTGCTGCGGCGATCTTCGTCATCTGTTGTCCTTGAATTGATATGCGTGACCGGCCGGACCGGTGGCGATGGGCGAGTGTGTTGCACAACTGTGGGGCTCCCGGCGCCGCTGAAGCCAGTGGCGCCGGGAGCGCCTCTGCCGGTGCGCGCCGGACCGTGCCGAGTTTGCCAGTTTGCACGAAGCGGAAAATCCGACCGCCCGATCGTCGGGAAATCGTCACGACAACGGCGTGCTGCGCGCGGGCAACGGTTCACAGATCTTTACGGGGCAGCCAAGCCGTCTTCACGGCCGATGCTGATCATGCTTGGACGGGCAATCGGCCCGACCCTGCGGAGATGTCGATGCGCAAAGTGAGAGCGGCCCCCCTGCCGCAACAAGGTTCCGGGCTCGTGACGCGGCTGATGGCTGTCAGCGTGTTCGTTGTGGCGGCCGCGGGCGCCGCGGTTTCGGCTCATGCGCAGGGCCATCATGGCTCGGCCCGTGGCGGGCCGGACGCTCCCGGGATGATGATGTTCGGTGTCCCGCCGGAGCATATCGGCCCTTCGGTCGACCGCATGCTCGACGGCCTGAACGCGACCGACGCCCAGCGCAGCCAAATCAAACAGATCGCAACGGCCGCCGCGGCCGATCTGAAACCCCAACGCGACGCCGGTCGTGGCTTCCGTGAGAAAGGCCTGCAGATCTTCACCGCACCGACCGTCGACACCGGCGCCGCCGAGGCGCTGCGCCAGCAGATGAGTGCACAGCATGAGCAGGCCAGCAAGCGCATGCTGCAGGCAATGCTCGACGTGGCAAGGGTGCTCACACCGGAGCAGCGCGCCAAAATTGGCGAGCGCATGAACGAGCGCCAGGCAGTGATGAAGGACCGCATGCAGCGCATGCACGCGGAGCGCCCGCCGCGCGCGGAGCGTGCGGCCTCGCAGCCGGCCCCGCAGAAATGATGCGCGCAAAGGCTATGCTTACCCCCGACAGCGGCTTGGCCGCACTCGCCCTCCAAAGTGCCGTGATGTCTGTCTCGCACCCGTCCAACTCGCCCCATGCCATGAGCGCCCGTTTGCTGCTGATCGACGACGACGCCCGCCTGTCGTCGATGGTGTGCGACTACCTGCGCAACTCCGGCTTCGATGTCGAGACCGCGGGCTCGCTCGCCGCCGGCCGCGAGCGCCTGTCGGCCGAGAGCTTCGACGCGCTGGTGCTCGACCTGATGCTGCCCGACGGCGACGGCCTCGACCTGTGCCGCGAGCTGCGCGCCGACACGCGCCACCGGCATCTGCCGCTGCTGATGCTCACCGCGCGCGGTGAGCCGATGGACCGCATCGTCGGCCTCGAACTCGGTGCCGACGATTACCTGCCCAAGCCGTTCGAGCCGCGCGAGTTGCTGGCCCGCGTCAAGGCCTTGCTGCGCCGCGCCGCGCCGCAGCCGGCGGGCGACGACGTGCTGCGTTTCGGTCGCCTCGAAGTCGACCTCGGTGCGCGCGTGGCCCGGCTCGACGGCACGATCTGCGACCTCACCGGGCACCAGTTCGACCTGCTTGTCGTGCTCGCGCAAAGCCCCGGCCGGGTGCTCTCGCGCGACCAGATCATGGACTCGCTGAAGGGCCACCCGCTCGAAGCCTTCGACCGCTCGATCGACGTTCACATCTCGCGCATTCGCGCCGTGATCGAAGACGACCCGAAGCTGCCGCGCCGTGTGCTCACCGTGCGCGGTGCGGGCTACGTGTTCGCACGCAAGCAGGACGCCGACGAGGCCCGCGAGTCCTGATGGGCGGCGCCGGCGCCGCGGGAGGAATTCGGGCCGCCGCGCCGGGCCGCCATGGACCACGAAGGGGCCCACTGTCGTGGCCCCTGCAAGGCCTGACCCTCCGGGAGGGTCGATTGCTGTATCCAGCGATCGGGGTGCCGTCATGACGCGCGCGTGAAGAATCTCTATCTGCGGATTTACGCCACGGTCGTGGTGCTGTTGCTGCTGTTCGCGGCGGCCTCGGGCTGGATCTTCCAGCGCCACATGGAGCAGGAGCGCGTGCGCGCCGAGACCGTGTTGACCGAGCGCATGGGCGCGTGGTCCGAGTTGATCCAGCGCTCGCTGCCGGGCCACGATCAACCGGCTGCCGATCAGGAGGCCGCGCTGCTCGAATGGTCGCAGCGGCTGCGCCTGCCGCTCGCGCTCGACGGCGAGAACGGCGTGCGCATCGCGCAGTCCGACTCGTTCGTGCGGCGCCAGAACGAAGGCGGCGCGGTGCGCGGCCTCGCGGTACGGCTCGACGACGGCCGGACGCTGTGGATCATGCGCCCCGGGCTCGTTCGCCAAGGTGGCGGCCGGCTCGGGATCGGCGGTTCGCCGCCCGGCGCGCGGACCGGTGCGGGCGAGGGGCCGGGCGGACCGCCGCCCTTCCTGCCGTTCCTGCCGCCGGGGTGGCAGAAAGGCCTCGGGTTGGTGGTGGTGCTGGTGATCCTGTTCGTCGCGGTCGCCGTGGGCGCCTACCCGGTAGTGCGCCGCCTGACGCGCCGCCTCGAGGCGCTGAAGCTCGGTGTCGAGCAGTTCGGCGCCGGTCAGTTGAGCCACCGTGTGCAGGTCACCGGTCACGACGAAGTGGCGGCGGTGGCGTCGAGCTTCAACGTTGCGGCGGCGCGGGTCGAGGCGCTGGTGCGTTCGCACCAGTCGCTGCTCGCGAATGCGAGCCACGAACTGCGCTCGCCACTGGCGCGCATGAAGATGGCGGTCTCGATGCTCGAAGACGCGCCGCCGGCGCAGCGCGCGCGGCTGAGGCAGGAGATCGACACCAACGTCGGCGAGCTCGACGCGCTCGTCGAAGAGGTGCTGCTCGCGAGCCGGCTCGACGCCGCCCCCACACCGGAGCGCAACGAGCGTGTCGAGTTGCTTGGCATGGCGGCGGAAGAGGCGGCGCGCGTCGACGCCGCGGTCGACGGCATGCCGACCACCGTGTTCGGCGAAGACCGGCTGATCCGTCGCGCGCTGCGCAACCTGCTCGAGAACGCGCGCCGCTATGGCGGCAACGACGTCGAGGTGATCGTCGGCACGCGCGGGGGCCGCGCCGAGGTGCGCGTGTGCGACCGCGGGCCCGGCGTGCCCGAGACGATGCGCGAGCGCATCTTCGAGTCGTTCTTCCGTCTGCCCGGCCATGCCGAGCAGGCCGGCGGCGTCGGCTTGGGCCTGAGCTTGGTCAAGCAGATCGCCGAACGCCACGCCGGCAGCGTGCGCTGCGAAGGGCGCGAGGGCGGCGGGAGCTGCTTCGTGCTGTCGTTGCCGCTGGCTTGAGCAGTCGCCGCACCGATGCCCGGGCCGCAGCGCGACGCCGCAGCCGCTGGTCGGCCTCAGCGCGGTGGTGTGAATCCGGGCGTCGCCGCCGGTTGCGCTTCGCGGGCGCGCTCGGCGTACTTGTTGAAGCGCCACGCCGTGCCGTCCATCGTGATGCGTCGCCAGGTTTGGCGCTTCTCGCTCGGCGTCATCACCGGCCAGTGCTGGACCTCGTCGAACGTGCGGCCGCAGCCCTTGCAGATGTCGTCGCCCTGGCTGGTCGAGCAGATCGCGATGCACGGCGCGTCGGGCGTGCTCGCGTACCAAGCGAGCCAAGCGTCGCGGGCCGTTGGCGGCATCGTCGCCTCATCGCACTCGACCTCGTGGTAGTACACCATCAGCCCGTACACGCTGCCGAGCGCGCGCACCTCGGCGCAGGCGGTGATGCCGTCGGGTGAAGGCGAGCGCTCGCGCCACCAGTTGATGGCGGACTCGATGTCGGTGATGTGGAGGGCGGCCATGGGTTCGGTGCGGGCGCCAAGGATAACGCGGCCGCGTCGCAAACTTTGATACCCTTTGTCGATGACCACGATGCCCGATCACGCCACCGGCGACCACCGCATCGACGACCTCGCGACGCTCGCCGCACTGTACGGCGAGCCGGGCGAGACCTCGATCCGCAAGGAAACCGATCACCTGCACCCGCACTACCTCGCGATCGTCGCGGCGGCGCCGTTCGCGGTGCTCGCCACGGCCGGCCCCGAGGGGCTCGACGCCTCGCCGCGCGGCGACGCGCCGAGTGTCCGCGTCGTCCAGGACGAGCGCACCTTGCTGCTGCCCGACAGGCGCGGTAACAACCGCACCGACAGTCTGCGCAACGTGATCCGCGATCCGCGATCGGCGCG
>JANXVK010000119.1 GCA_025351675.1 Rhizobacter sp. | reverse complement strand
GCCGCTGTCGTGCGCGCCTTGGTCAGCGAATGGCTCGGGATGCCGTACGGGCTCTGCGCGATGCCTTTCTGAAACAGCCCTTTCGCGAGCGGCGAGACGAACAGCGCCAGCACGCTCTCGGCGCCGGCCGACTGACCGAAGATCGTGACATTGCCCGGATCGCCGCCGAAGGCCGCGATGTTGCGCTGCACCCAGCGCAGCGCCGCGATCTGGTCGAGCAGGCCGAAGTTGACGTCTTCGCCCGGCTTGGCGATCGACGGGTGCGCGAAGAAGCCGAGCGCGCCCATGCGGTAGTTGATCGTCACGACGACCGCGCCGCGCGCGGCCAGCGGCGCGCCACTGTAGATCGGCGTGCCGCCGGCGCCGAAGATCAGCGCGCCACCATGGATCCAGACCATCACCGGCAACTTGGCGCCGGCGTCTCCGGCGGGCGTCCACACGTTCAGGAAGAGGCAGTCTTCGGCGATCGGCCGCACATCGCCGCCGCCGTTGTCGATCGACATTTCGGGCTTCTGGATGCACGCCGCACCGGGCTTTTGCGCGGGCTGAACACCGGGCCAGGGCGCGACCGGTTGTGGCGCACGCCAGCGCAGCTCACCGACCGGCGGCGCGGCATAGCGAACGCCTTGGAACGTAGCGAGCGTGCCGTCGAGCCGGCCGCCGACGCGCCCGCCCTCGACCTTCACTTCCAACGGCGGCGCGGCAGCGAGGGCCATCGGTGTCGCGTGGACGAGCGTTGCAGCCAGGACCCATCCATACCATTTCATCGCGTCTCCTTGCGTTGGCGGGCATCGCCGCCCTAAAGTCGCCGAAAGATCGGCGCGCCGTCGCCCATTGTTGCCAGAACCGGAAATACGATCATGGCCACCGCCCCCCGCGCCCAGCCCGCCGACTTCTTTAGCCCCGAGGAATGGGCTGCCGTGACCGCGCGCTCGGCGTGGCGCGGGCTGTGGCTGGTCGCGCATTGCTGGGTGGTGATCGGCGCGGCGATGTGGGTGGGCGTTCAATGGCCGGCGATGATCCCGCTCGCGGTCGTCGTGATCGGCACCCGCCAGCTCGGCCTTTTCGTGTTGATGCACGACGGCGCGCACGCGCTGCTGCACCGCGATCGCCGGGTGAACGACTGGGTCGCGAACTGGTTGTGTTCGTTCACGCTGAAGGCCTACCGCCCGTACCACCTGCAGCATCACCGTTTCGTGCAGCAGGCCGAAGACCCCGATCTCGTGCTCTCGGCGCCGTTTCCCATCACGCGCGCGTCGTTCGCGCGGAAGGCGGTGCGCGACCTGACCGGGCAAACCTTCGTGAAGCAGCGTTTCGGCCACTACCTCGATCGCCTGCGGGCACGCGCGCCGGGCGCATCCGCGCTCACGCTGTTCATCGAAGAGCTCGCAAAGGACCGCCGTTTCCTGCTCGGCAATGCGCTCGGCCTTGCGGTCTTCGCCGCCGCCGGGTGGTGGTGGGTCTGGTTCACCCTGTGGTTGCTGCCGATGGCGACCTGGCTGCCGCTGATCAGCCGCGTTCGCAACATCGCCGAGCACGCGCTGATTCGGCAGAACGAAGCCGACCCGCTGCGCCAGGCGCGCACCACGCACGCGAACTGGCTCGAACGTGCGCTGGTCGCGCCGTACTGGGTCAACTACCACTGCGAGCACCACATGTTCACGCAAGTCGCGTGCTGGAACCTGCCGCTGGCGCATCGGCTGCTGGCGCAGCAGCAGGCGACCGGACGGATGGAGACGGAGCGCGGTTACGTGGCGTTGCTCGGGCGGGCGTGCGCTGCCTGAACGGGCGAAGCGGGCTGAAAAGACAAACCCCGCTGAGACCTTGCGGTTCAGCGGGGCGGGTGGCTCTCGCCACCATTTGGAACTCCGGAGGAATGTGGTCCGGGGTTCCTTTGGCGCATTGACTGCGCCAGTTGGTTTGCCTGCATGCAGGCCTCTTTAACTTAGAGCACGCGCCGGCCACCTTCAAGCGCCGCGAACTATCGTGTGCCCTCTTGTCAAGCCGCCGGTTTCATGATTGCGTGGAGCACGCCCTGCACACGCCGCTCGACCGCCGCGTCCATCCGGATCGCGCGGCCCCATTCGCGGCTTGTTTCGCCGGGCCACTTGTTGGTCGCGTCGAGCCCCATCTTGCCGCCCAGGCCGCTGACCGGCGAGGCGAAATCGAGGTAGTCGATCGGCGTGTGCTCGACCAGCGTGGTGTCGCGCACCGGGTCGACACGGGTCGTGATCGCCCAGATCACTTCTTTCCAGTCGCGGATGTTCACGTCGTCGTCGGTCACGACAATGAACTTGGTGTACATGAACTGGCGCAGAAAGCTCCAGATGCCGAACATCAGCCGCTTGGCGTGGCCCGGGTAGCTCTTCTTGATGCTGACGATCGCCATTCGGTAGCTGCAGCCTTCGGGCGGCAGGTAGAAGTCGACGATCTCCGGAAACTGCTTCTGCAGGATCGGCACGAAGACCTCGTTCAGCGCCACGCCGAGGATCGCCGGCTCGTCGGGCGGCTTGCCGGTGTAGGTCGAGTGGTAGACCGGATCGGTGCGGTGCGTGATGCGGGCAATCTCGAACACCGGGAACCAGTCCTGCTCGTTGTAATAGCCGGTGTGGTCGCCGAACGGGCCTTCGAGCGCGTGCAGGTAGCCGTTGACCTCCTTGGTCTTCACGCCGTGTTCGCTGACGCCGATGAAGCCTTTGGCCGCCGTCGGGATGTGGCCTTCGAGCACGATTTCGGCGCTGGCCGGCACCTGCAGCATCACGCCGGCATCGCCGACATTCGAGTCCGCCAGCTCGGTGCGGCTGCCGCGCAGCAGGCCGGCGAACTGGTATTCAGAGAGCGTGTCGGGCACCGGCGTGACCGCGCCGAGGATCGTCGCCGGGTCGGCGCCCAGCGCGACGGCCATCGGAAACGGCTGGCCGGGCTTGGCGAGCGCAAAGTCGCGAAAGTCGAGCGCGCCGCCGCGGTGGGCGAGCCAGCGCATGATGACCTGATTCTTCGCGATCACCTGCTGGCGGTAGATGCCCAGGTTCTGGCGCGCCCGCGCGTTGGCACCGCCCTGCGGCCCCCGGGTGATCACGAGGCCCCAAGTGATCAGCGGGCCGGCATCTTCGGGCCAGCAGGTCTGCACTGGCAGCCGGCCGAGGTCGACCACGGCGCCGTCGAGAACCACCTCTTGGCAGGCCGGTTTGCGGACCATCGAAGGCTTCATGTCCCACAGCGCCTTGGCCATGCCGAGCAGCTTGCCGGCGTCTTTCAGGCCCTTCGGCGGCTCGGGCTCTTTCAGGCTGGCGAGCAGGCGACCGACGTCGCGAAGCTCACTGACTTCGTTGGCACCCATCCCCATCGCGACCCGTTTTGGCGTGCCGAACAGGTTTGTCAAGGCCGAAATTTTGTAACCCACGGGATTTTGGAACCACAGCGCCGGGCCACCAGCGCGCAGCACGAAGTCACTGACCGCTGTCATCTCAAGCCGCGCCGACACTGGCTCCGGGACGCGCTTGAGCTCGCCGACCCGTTCCAGACCGTTCATGAAGTCACGCAGATCGCGATATTTCATACAAATAAGTAATTATAAATACGTTTGATAGTCTTGACTGGTTATGAAGCGGCTTGCTAGATTCCGGCCTCTGTCTGACCCGGCAGGGATAACCCGCGAGCGCAGCGTCGGAATGAACGCTTCGCGGCTTGTCCCCTCTTGCCAATCAGGCAGACCTCGGTGACGCATCTTTCGATGCGCCGACGAGCGTCAGCCAAACAATTATCGCCGCCGCTTGGTGGTGTACCGGCTCGATGAGCCGGTCCATAACCCGGCAACTCGGCGAGCGAAGGAGCGACAGATGGCATTCAGCCAAGTGATGCAGATGGCGCGCGACGCCACAGCGCAATCGGCGAATGGGCTTGCGAGCCTGGTTGGATCGGTACGCAAGGCCTCGGCGCAATCGGCCACGGTGTTCTTGAAGGACGCGGGCCACGGCCTGCTCGAAGTCAGCCACAACACGCTGGCGCTGCTCGGCCTGCTGCTGGCCGCAGTGCTGATCTTCGCCGCCGGGCGCGCCGACATTCGCCGCGAGGCCGAGGTCTGGACGCTGGGCTGGCTGCAGGCGCGCCAAGAGGCGCGCGCCGAACCGCTTGACGCAGATTCGGCGCTGGCGGCCGAGCTGAGCGAGCCCGACGCGATCG
>JANXVK010000086.1 GCA_025351675.1 Rhizobacter sp. | reverse complement strand
GCGAGCGCGCTTGATGCCTCAGCGGGCCGAGCGCCGGGCCGCTCCCAAGCCGGCCCGCACCCCCTCGGGGGGTCGACCGCCGTACCCGGCGGGCGGGAGGCCCCATTGACCTGGCAGGGCTCGCTGTCGCTGGCCTACCGGCGCGACGAACTGCGCGGTGAGCCGCGCAGCGTGCTGCACGACCGCCACGACGGCCCGCTGCGCGTGCTCGCGAGCCTGTACCCCGAGGCGCCGGCGGTGTGCCACAGCGTGCTGGTGCACCCGCCCGGCGGGCTGGTGGGCGGCGATGATTTGGGCATCCAAATCACGCTCGCACCTAGCGCACATGCGCTCGTCACCACACCGGGCGCAACGCGCTTCTACCGCAGCCTTGGCGCGCCCGCCACGCAGGTGCTGACGGCGCAGGTGCAAGCCGGCGCGCGGCTCGAATGGCTGCCACTCGAGACCATCGCCTACAGCGGCTGCATCGGCCACAACGCGATGCGTTTCGAGCTGCAACCGGGCGCCGAGATGATCGGCTGGGACGTGCTCGCGCTCGGCCTGCCCGCCGCCGACCAGGCCTTCGCGCGCGGCCGCTTCACGCAGTGCGTCGAAATGCCCGGCCGCTGGCTGGAGCGTGGCGTGATCGACGCGCTCGACGCGCGCCTGCTCGACTCGCCGCTCGGCTGGGCCGGCCACCGCGTGCTGGGCACGCTGTGGTTCGCGGCCGGCGGCGCACTGTCGACTGCGCGCCGCGACAGCTTGCTCGCCGCGGTGCGCGAGGTCTGCGCGAGCGATCCGCTGCAGTCCACCAGCGGCGCGACCGCCGTGCACGACGGCGTGATCGTGCTGCGCGTGCTGGCGCTGCGGGTCGAGCCGGCGATGGCGCTGCTCACGCGGGCCTGGGCAGCATGGCGGCGCGAAGCGTGGCGGCTGGCAGCAACCCCGCCGCGCGTCTGGCGCACCTGAAAACGCCCACACCGTGACGCATTCGGCACACGGTCGCGGTCGCGCGCGTTGTCAGCAAATGTGCCCCTGTCGTTCGTGACTTTCTTCGCAGGCGCGGCGCGCGCACCTGCCTAGACTGGCGTGCATGAACCTCGCCTCATTCCGCCTCCACGCGACCTTCGTCATCGCCGCACTGGCCCTGCTGCTGTGCGCTTCGGCGCAGGCGCAATCGGTGCGCAAGTGCCAGATCGACGGGCACACCGTGTTCCAGTCGTCACCGTGCCCGGTCGAGGCGCGCGTGGCACCGGCCGGGCCGCAGGCCGCCGCCGTCGAGACCTCGGCCGCGCCGAAGAAGAAGGCCTTGGCCGAACTCCTGCGCGAACGCGACAGCGCTGAGCGCGTCCGCCCCAAGGCCCGCGAATTCCAGGGCGACGGCGCGAACATTCTGCGGTCGCGGATGGGCGCGATCTGAACCAGCCGCCCGGCCGCTATCAGTCGTTTGCGAAGCTGTAAGGCCCGCCGCGCTCCAGCGCGCGTCTGTAGGCCGGGCGCGCGTGGATGCGCTTCAGGAATGCCATCAGCTTCGGCCGGCTCGCGTCGAGACCGGCGCGCTGCGCCGCGGCTTCGACCGGGAAGCTCATCTGGATGTCGGCCGCGCTGAATTCGCTGCCGGCGAACCACTCGCTCCTGCCGAGCTCGGCTTCCATGAAATCGAGCTGGCGCTTCAGGTTCGGCTCGACCATCGCGGCCAGCACCTTGTTCGAGATGCCCTTCGCAATCGGCTTCGCGAAGAACGGCATCGGAGTCACCTTGATGCGCTCGAAGATCAGCTTCAGCAGCAGCGGCGGCATCGCCGAGCCTTCGGCGAAATGCAGCCAGTAGCGCCAGCGCAGCCGCTCGGGCGTGCCGACCGCCGGCGCGAGGTGGCCGTTGCCGTAGCGCTCGATCAGGTACTCGACGATCGCGCCGGTCTCGGCGATCGTCTGGCCGTCGTCGGTGATGACCGGTGACTTGCCGAGCGGGTGCACCTGCGTCAGCTCGGGCGGCGCCAGCATCGTCTTCGCGTCGCGCTGGTATTTCTTGACCTCGTACGGCAGGCCCAGCTCTTCGAGCAGCCAGAGCACGCGCTGCGAGCGCGAGTTGTTCAGGTGGTGGACGGTGATCATTGGCGCTGCTTTCTCGGTCGGATGCCGGATTGTGCCGGCGAAGCACCGTGCCTACGGCTCCTTCTACAATCCCGGGCTTCATCGGCCGCCGCGCCGACGGCCCGCGCGACGCGACACTTTCTGCGCACCCCGCGGAGAACAACAATGCGAGGCAACACCCGACGAGGCGCGGCGCGGCGCGGCAAGTCAACTTGGGCGGCCGCGTCCCGACGCCTGCTGGGCGTCGCGTGCCTGGTCGCCTCGGGGATGGCCGGCGCGACGGAACCCGAGCCGCCCACGATGGTGGCGCCGGCTGCGGCCTCGCCGGCCGAGGCATCGGCGATCGCGCGCGACGGCGGCGACGCCCAACCCGATTTTTGGCGACCGGCGATCGAGATCGTCGGTTTCGAGATTCTGCTGAACCGAACCAACCGGTACTTCGGCTCCGGCCGCGACGACTACCGCGTTTCCGCCGCGAGCATCCGGCGCAACCTGCGCAGCGGCTGGGGCACCGACAACGACCCGTTCCAGACCAACCAGCTTGGCCACCCGTACCAAGGCGCGATGTACCACGGCTTCGCGCGCTCGGCGGGGCTCGACTACTGGCAGTCGCTCGGCTACGCCTTCGGCGGCAGCGTGCTCTGGGAGATCGCCGGCGAGCAGACGCTGCCGTCGCGCAACGATCAGGTCGCCAGCGGCATCGGCGGCACCTTTCTCGGCGAGGCGCTGTTCCGGATGTCGAGCCTGGTGCTGGAGAAGGGCGGCGGCATGCCGCGCTTCTGGCGCGAGATGGCGGCCGCGGCGATCGACCCCGCGGCGGGCTTCAACCGCCTCGCTTTCGGCAGCCCCACCTCGCCGGTGTTCTCGAGTCGCAATGCCGCGTACTTCAGCAGCCTGCAGGTCGGCTACAGCGGCAACGTCGAGCGCACCGTGGGCGGTTCGGCGGTCAACCTGAAGCGCAACGCCGCCCAGATCGGGTTCGCGATCGACTACGGGCTGCCCGGCACAGCCGACTACCCTTACACGCGGCCGTTCGACTACTTCAACTTCCAGACCACGGCGTCGAGCGCCGGCGGGGTCGAGAACGTGCTGACACGCGGCCTGCTGGTCGGCGCACCGTACGCGGCCGGACCGAACTACCGCGGTGTCTGGGGCCTGTACGGCAGCTACGCCTACATCGCGCCGCAGACCTATCGCGTCTCCAGCACGGCCCTGTCGCTGGGCACGACGGGCCAGTGGTGGTTGAGCGAATCGCTGTCGATGCAAGGCACGGCGCTGCTCGGGCTGGGCTATGCGGCGGTCGGCACGACCCGCGGCAGCGCCGACGACCGCGACTACAACTACGGCGTGGCCCCGCAGGCGCTGATCGCGGTTCGGTTCACGCAGAGCGACAAGGCCGCGCTCGACCTCTCGGCGCGCGAGTACTTCGTCAGCAACGTCGGCTCGGGCACCGACGGCGGCCGCGACAACATCGTGCGGCTCGACGCGTCGTTCACCTGACGCGTCGCCCGGCAGCACGCGGTGGCGTTGCGAGTGCTGGCGAACCGGCGCGACGCGCGCTTCGCGAACCCCGGCACCCAGCGCCAGAGCGAGGTTTCGGTCGGCATCTTCTACACGCTGCTCGGCCAGGACCGGTTCGGCACTGTCGACTGGCGCTGACGAAAGCGACCCGCGCGACGGCGGACGCCGGCCGGATCGAGGGCAGCGCCCGGCCGGGGTATTCTCCCGCTCCATGTACGCGCCCTTTTTCGGTCTGAAGCACGAGCCGTTCTCGATCGCGCCCGACCCGCGTTACCTGTTCATGAGCGAGCGCCACCGCGAGGCGCTGGCGCACCTGCTGTACGGCGTGAACGGCGGCGGCGGCTTCGTGCTGCTGAGCGGCGAGATCGGCGCCGGCAAGACGACCGTGTGCCGCTGCTTTCTCGAGCAGATCCCGCGCCGCACCAACGTGGCCTACATCTTCAACCCGAAGCTGACGGTGCTCGAACTGCTGCAGTCGGTCTGCGAGGAGTTCCACATCCCGCGGCCGGCCGGCGCGCATGGCGAGCCCACCGTCAAGGAATACCTCGACCCGCTCAACGAGTTCCTGCTGAGAACGCATGCGGTCGGCCAGAACAACGTGCTGATCATTGACGAAGCGCAGATGCTGTCGGCCGAGGTGCTCGAGCAGCTGCGCCTGCTGACCAACCTCGAGACCAACGAGCGCAAGCTGCTGCAGATCATCCTGATCGGTCAGCCCGAGCTGCGCGACCTGCTCGCCAAACCCGAACTCGAACAACTGGCACAGCGCGTGATCGCGCGCTACCACCTTGGCGCGCTCACGGCGGACGAAACCGAGCGCTACATCCGCCACCGCCTGTCGGTCGCCGGCATGACGGTCGCGATGCCCTTCGACGCGAAATCTGTCCAGCGCATCCACCAGCTCTCGCGCGGCGTGCCGCGGCGCATCAACCTGCTGTGCGATCGCGCGCTGCTCGGTGCCTACGCGGTCGGCAAGGGGCAAGTCGACCGGGCGATCGTCGACAAGGCGGCGAGCGAGGTGTTCGACCGCGAGCATGGCGGCGCGACGGGCCGCTGGCAGCCTGATCGGCGCACCGCGTGGAGCATCGCCGCACTCGCCGGCGCGGCGCTCGCGGCAGTGGCGCTGCTGGTCTACAGCTGGCCGCGCGGCGTGGTGGCGCCGCCGACCGCGGCGGCGTCGGCGGCGCGCCCGCTGACTTCGGCGCCCGCACCCGTGGCGTCGGCACCCACCTTCCTGACCGCTGCCGACCTCCAGTCGCGCTTCAAGTCGCTCTCGCACGACGAGCGCGACGCGTGGCGCGAACTCGCACCGGCGTGGAAGCTGACGCTCGCCACCGACGAAGCCGACCCCTGCGCCGCCGCGCAGCGCGCCGGCCTGCAATGCTTTCGCAGCGCGAACTCGACGCTGGCGCTGATCCGCCAGCTCGACCGGCCGAGCCTCCTGACCTTGCGCGACGCCGACGACAAGCCGGTCTACGCGGTCCTGACCGGCCTGACGAACAACAGCGCGACCCTGCAGCTGGGCGACGTCTCGCAGGCGGTTTCGCTGGTTTCGCTGGCGACGCTGTGGCGCGGCGATTTCGCGACCCTCTGGCGCGCGCCGCCGGGCTATGCCGGCAAGGTGGTCGACGCCGGCTCGGGCGCGATCGCCAACTGGGTCGGCACGCAACTCGCCGCGCTGAACGGCCAGCCGCTGGCGGCCAGCGGCGCCGCGTGGAAGGCGCAGGTGTCGTCGTTCCAGCTGTCGCAGGGCCTGAAGGCCGACGGCCTCGCGGGCCCGACCACGTTCATGCAACTGAACCGCGCCACCGGCGTCGACGAGCCCCGGCTCGGCGCCGCCAACGCACCGAGGCCCTGACCGCCATGTCCTACATCCTCGACGCCCTTCGCAAGGCCGATGCCGAACGCGACCGCGGCAACGTGCCGGGCATCCACGCGCAGCCGAGTTTCGGCGGCGCGATTCCGACGCGCACGCCGCCGGCGACAACGCCGTGGCTGTGGCTGGCGGCCGGCGCGCTCGCCGTGTTGATCGTCGGTGCGCTCGCCTGGTACCTGATCGGCCCAATGCGCAGCGCGGGCGAGGCGGCCGCGCCGGCGTCGCGGCCGCAGCCTATCGCCACCGCGCCCGCGCCTGCCACCGTCGCGGCCGCAGCCGTGACCACGCCGCCGGTTCAGGCCACCGCACCGAATCCCGAGGCGGCGCCTGCCGTGCGCAAGCCCCGGCCGACGCCGACGCCGCCGTCGCCGTCGCCGTCGCCGAACCCGGTCACCGCAGCGGCTGACGCGAAGCCCACGGCCAGCGGCGAGAAGGTCTACACGCTCGCCGAACTGCCCGACGACATCCGCCGCCAGCTGCCGGCCGTCAACGTCGGCGGCTCGATGTATTCGCCGAAGGCCGCCGACCGCGTCCTGATCGTCAACGGCCAAGTGCTGCACGAGGGCGACCGGATCGCGCCGGAGCTGACGCTGCAGCAGATCCGAATGAAGGCCGCGGTGCTGAGTTTCAAAGGCTATCGATACACGATCGGGTTCTGAGCCCGCGGCGCCGGGTCAGATCGACATCAGCGCGCGCACGCCGTCGGCTGCCATGCTCTCGCCGCGGCCGCGCTGGATGATCTCGCCGCGCTCCATCACGATGTACTGGTCGGCGAGTTCGGCGGCGAAGTCGTAGAACTGCTCGACCAGCACGATCGCCATCTGTTGCCCCGATTCCATGCCGCGGTCGGCCAGCATCCGGATGACGCGGCCGATGTCCTTGATGATGCTGGGCTGGATGCCTTCGGTCGGCTCGTCGAGGATCAGCAGCTTCGGGCCGGCCGCGAGCGCACGCGCGATCGCGAGTTGCTGCTGCTGGCCGCCCGAGAGGTCGCCGCCGCGGCGGTTGATCATCTGCTTCAGCACCGGGAACAGCTCGAACAACTCGGCCGGGATCGGCGCCGAGCCACTCTTGGCGGCCAGGCCCATGCGCAGGTTCTCCTGCACCGTGAGGCGACCGAAGATCTCGCGGCCCTGCGGCACGTAGCCGACGCCCCTGCGCACGCGCTCGCAGGGTGTGTCTTTGGTGATCGGCGCGCCGTCGAGCGTGATCGTGCCGGTCTTGACCGGCACCACGCCCATCATGCTTTTCAGCAGCGTGGTCTTGCCAACCCCGTTGCGGCCGAGGATCACGGTGACCTCACCGAGC
>JANXVK010000283.1 GCA_025351675.1 Rhizobacter sp. | reverse complement strand
CGATCTAGTTCTCAGAACGAAAGGGCCCCGACACCACACAACACGGTGCGGGGCTTTCGTCGTCTTCGCGCCCTAGACGTTCGTGTCGCGGTGCTGCACTGGAAGATCGCCGAGTGCTCGCTGTCGATCGGCAGCAGCGTGCCGCCGCCATCAACCACCGCCTTCATGAAGAGCGCGCCGCCAACGACCAGCGCCTCCTTGTTCGCGAGCAGCAGGCGCTTGCCGGCGCGCGCCGCCGCCAGGCACGGCGCGAGACCGGCTGCGCCGACGATCGCGGCCATCACCGAGTCGACGTCGGGGTGCGCTGCCAGATCGCACAAAGCCTGCGCGCCCGCGAGCACGTCGGTCTTGACGCCCTGAGCGTTCAACCGGGCTTGCAGCTCGGTGGCTTGAGCCTTGTCGGGCACGGCCGCAAAACGGGGTCGCCACTGCACGCACTGCGCGAACAGTTCGTCGACGCGGCTGTGCGCGGTCAGCGCGACGACCTCGAAGCGGTTCCGGTGACGCGAGATCACGTCGAGCGTGCTGGTGCCGACCGAGCCGGTCGCACCGAGGATGCAGACGCGTTGCAGTGACGAAACGCTCATACCGTGATCAGTGCCATCGCGATCGGGAACACCGGCAGCAGCGCGTCGACACGGTCGAGCACGCCACCGTGGCCGGGCAAAAGCCTGCTGCTGTCTTTCGCACCGGCGGCGCGCTTGACGAGCGATTCAAACAGGTCACCGACCACGCTCATCGCGGCCAGAAATACGACGATGCCAACAAGGCCGATCACGCTGAAGCGGCCGTACAGCCGCGTATAGAGGCTCGCAGAATCCATCGTGAACGCCGTGTCGAGCCAGACCCAAGACGCCGCCAGCGCAACCGCACCGAGCATGCCGCTCCAGACGCCCGCCCAGCTCTTGCCCGGGCTGATGCCCGGCGCAAGCTTGCGTTTGCCGAAGGCTTTACCGCCGAAGTAGGCGGCGATGTCGGCGGCCCAGACGAGGCAGAACACCGACAGGATGAAATTGACGCCGATCGTCTTCGCGGCCGCGAGCGCGAGCCATGCGGTCCAGAGCAGCACCAAACCGATCACGCAACGTGCCACGACCGGCACGCGCGGCCACCCGGTCACGCCGCCACGCAGCGCGAACGTGCCGCCAAGCACCCACACACCCATCGCGAGCCACCAGGCCATGCGCGGCGGCGCATCGCCCCAACCGGCCCACAAGGCGGCGGCGCAGGCCGCGGCCAGCAACACGCCCATCGGGACGGCCATCAGGCCCGCACCGTTGAGCCGGCCCCATTCCCAACCCGCTGCGGTGATCAGTACCAGCGACAAGACCGCGAACGGCCACGCCATCGGCGCGAACAGCGCCGGCAGCAGAAAGGCGATCAACACGAGCGCGGTGATGACCCGCTGCTTGAGCATGTCAGTACCGCACGGCCGCCCGAAGGGGCTGACGCGCCCCCTTGGGGGGCAGCGAACAAAGTGAGCGTGGGGGCAGATTCATCCTAGCCGGCGCCGTTCGACGCGCTCTTGGCGCTCTCGACCGCGCCGAAGCGGCGGTCGCGGCGTGCGTAGTCGGCGAGTGCCGCGTCCAGCTCGGCATCACCGAATTCGGGCCACAGACAATCGCTGAAAAACAGCTCGGAGTACGCCGCCTGCCACAGCAGGAAGTTGCTGATGCGCACCTCGCCGCCGGTGCGGATGAACAGATCCGGGTCGGGCGCGTGGCTCAGCGCCATGTACTTGTTCAATGCGGCTTCGTCGAGGTTCTCCGGCGAAATGCCGTCGGTAATCGCCTGCCGGCACGCCTGCACGATGTCCCACCGGCCGCCGTAGTTGAAAGCGACCGACAAGGTGATGCGCGTGTTCTGCGCGGTGCTCGACTCGGCCTGCTCCCAAGCTTGGCGCAGCTTGTCGGAAACCTGCGTGCGGTCGCCGATGATCTTGATCTTCACGCCCTTGTCGGCAAGCTTGCCGAGGTACTTGGCGACAGCCACCAGCACCAAGCCCATCAGCCCGGAGACCTCTTCGGTCGGCCGCTTCCAGTTCTCGGACGAGAACGCGAACACGGTCACGTACTCGACGCCGCGATCGGCGCAACTCAGCACCGTGCGCACCAGCGCATCCACGCCCGCCTTGTGACCGAAGAAACGCGGCATGAAGCGCTTCTTGGCCCAGCGGCCGTTGCCATCCATCACGATGGCGACATGGCGCGGGATCGCCGCGCCGATGTTGGAAGCAGCAGGCAGAGCGCTCAAGCTCAGACCGCCATGATCTCGGCTTCCTTGCCGGTCACCAGGCGATCGACTTCGGCGATCGTGCGGTCGGTGAGCTTCTGCAACTCGTCGAGCGAACGGCGCTCGTCGTCTTCACTGATTTCCTTGTCCTTCAGCAGCTTCTTGGCGTGTTCGTTGCCGTCGCGGCGCAGGTTGCGCACCGCCACCTTGGCGTCTTCGCCGGCGTTGCGCACGACCTTCGTCAGTTCCTTGCGGCGCTCTTCGTTCAAGGCCGGCATCGGCACGCGCAACAGGTCGCCTTGCGTGGCCGGGTTCAGGCCCAGATCGGATTCGCGAATCGCCTTCTCGATCTTGGCGCCCATGCCTTTCTCCCAAGGCTGGACGCTGATCGTGCGCGCGTCGAGCAGGCTCACGTTGGCGACCTGACTGATCGGCACCATCGACCCGTAGTAGTCGACCTGCACCTGGTCGAGGATGCCCGGGTGCGCCCGACCCGTGCGGATCTTGTGCAACTCGCCCTTGAACGATTCGATCGACCGGGCCATCTTCTGCTCAGCGGTCTTCTTGATGTCGGCAATGCTCATGACAACACTCTCTTCAACAGTCAAACACTCGCCGGCTCAGACGTGAACCAGCGTGCCTTCGTCTTCGCCCAGCACCACCCGCCTCAACGCGCCCGGCTTCAAGATGCTGAACACGCGAATCGGCAGCTTCTGATCGCGGCACAGCGCGAACGCGGTTGCGTCGAGCACCTGAAGGTTCTTCGTGATCGCTTCGTCGAAGCTG
>JANXVK010000082.1 GCA_025351675.1 Rhizobacter sp. | reverse complement strand
AGATCGCGCCGCCGAGCGAGAAGTAGAAGACGATTCGCATCTCGGGCTCACCGGCGCGCGCCAGCGCGGTGACCTGCAGGTAGGCCGTTGCCGAGATCATTCCGGAAAGCAGCCCGATCAGGCCGTGCCAGAGCTGGTCTTGCTCGATCGTCGGGCGCAGGATCAGCGCGACGCCGGCGAAGCCGAGCAGCACCGTGCCGATGAGCCGACCGTCGACCTTGGTGGCGCCGAGCATCGCACCGCCGCCGAGCAGGAACAAGGCCATCCACACCGATGACATGTAGTTCAGCGTCATCGCGGTCGCGAGCGGCAGGTTGCCGAGCGCGTAGAACCACAGGAACATCGCGATCACGCCGGTGAGGCTGCGCCAGAAGTGGGTGGCGGGCACACTGGTCTTCAGCGACACGCCGCGCGAGCGCGCGAGCATGAAGATCAGCACCGCGCCGATCAGGCCACGGTAGAACATGATCTCGCCGGGCGCGTACTCCGCGGAGGCGAGCTTCACACACACGCCCATCGTCGCGAAGAGGAAGGACGCCAGGACCATCAGCCACGCGGGCGACAGCCGGCCGCCCACGCTCAGAGCCGATCCTTCATCGCACGGCGATACCACTCGTGGAACTGCTGCATGCCGTCTTCCATCGGGCTCTGGTACGGGCCGACTTCGTCGTCACCGCGCTCCATCAGCGCACGGCGGCCGGCGTCCATGCGCAGCGCGATCTCGTCGTCTTCGGCACAAGTTTCCCAGTAGGCGGCCTGCTCGGCCTCGATGAACTCGCGCTCGAAGGCGTGGATCTCTTCGGGGTAGTAGAACTCCACGACGTTCAGCGTCTTCTGCGGCCCCTTCGGGTACAGCGTCGAGACCACCAGCACATGCGGGTACCACTCGACCATCACGGTCGGGTAGTAGGTCAGCCAGATCGCGCCGTGTTTCGGCAGCTCGCCGTTGCGATACTTCAGTACCGCGTCGTGCCACTTCCGATAGGCAGGGGTGCCGGGGCGCGCGAGTTCGTTCTTCGTGCCGACGGTCTGCACCGAATGATGGTCGCCGAACTCCCAGCGCAGCTCGTCGCAGGTCACGAACTGACCGAGGCCGGGGTGGAACGGGCCGACGTGGTAGTCCTCGAGGTAGACCTCGATGAAGGTCTTCCAGTTGTAGTCGCACTCGTGCATGTGCACGTGGTCGAGCACGTAGCCGTCGAAGTTCAGGTCGGCGATCGGGCCCAGGCCGGCCAGATCGGCAGCCACGCTGCGGCCGGCGCCCTCGAACACCATGCCGTTCCAGGTCTGGATCGGGTAGTTGTTCAGGTTCAGACACGGGTCGTCGGCGAAGTGTGGCGCGCCGATCAGCTGGCCCTGCAGGTCGTAGGTCCAGCGGTGCAGCGGGCAGACAATGCTGTTCTTTGTGTTGCCGCGGCCCTTCAACATCAGCGCTTGGCGATGCCGGCAGACGTTCGAGATCAGCTCGACGCCTTTGGGCGTACGCACCAGCGCGCGGCCCTCGCCCTCGTGCGGCAGGGCGTGGAAATCGCCGATTTCGGGCACCGCCAACTCGTGGCCAACGTAACGTGGCCGGTTTGCGAACAGGGTCGCCATCTCGCGGCGGAACAGGCCATCGTCGAAATAGCTGCTGACCGAGAGTTGCGAGCGGCTGCGCTCAAGCGCAGCAGGGGTGACGCTCAGATCCGACATGATCCCGGTGAGTCTCCACAAAAAACCAGGTTGAACGCCGGCCCGGGGCGGGCCGATGGCGCACGGTGCGGGTTGACGTGGAACTGCCGGGCTTGGCAGGCGTCGGATTGTACTCGGGGGGCGCTGCCGGGCGTTCACGCAGGGACTTGTCAGGCTTGTCACGACTCGTCACCGCCTTGTTGTGCAAGGGGCCGGGCGGCGCGACCCGCCTGACTACAATCCAAGTTTGGCGATCCGGCAATGGCAAAAACAAGTTCCACCTCTGCAACGGCTGCCGTTCCCCCGAGCTACGAAGACGCGCTGGGCGAACTCGACCGCTTGGTGAGCGCGATGGAAGCTGGCCAACTCCCGCTTGATCGCCTGCTGGAGAGCTACCAGCGCGGTGCCGAACTGTTGACTTTTTGCCGCACCCGGCTGGACGCGGTCGAACAGCAGGTCAAGGTGCTCGAGGACGGACAGCTCAAGGCACTGAACCTCGGCGCTAGATGAAGATCGCAGAGTTTGATTCCTGGATGCGCAGCGAGGCGGAGGCCGTCGAGACCGCATTGCAGACGTGGGTGCCGGCCGACGCGCCCGCGGGTTTGGGCGACGCGATGCGCTACGGCGTGCTCGATGGCGGCAAGCGCGTGCGACCGCTGCTCGTGCTGGCCACCTCGCAAGCCGTGCATGGCCGGCCCGAGGCTGCTATGCGTGCAGCCTGCGCGGTCGAGCTGATTCATGCCTATTCACTCGTTCACGACGATATGCCGTGCATGGACAACGACGTGCTGCGCCGCGGCAAGCCGACCGTGCATGTGCGGTTCGGCGAAGCGCGGGCCATGCTCGCCGGCGACGCGATGCAGGCGCTGGCGTTCGAGGTGCTGACCCCCGACGACAGCCCCGCGATGCCGGCCGCGCTGCAGGCGCGCCTGTGCTCGCTGCTGGCCCGGTCCGCCGGTCATGCCGGCATGGCTGGCGGCCAGGCGATCGACTTGGCGAGCATCGGCCAGCCGCTCGGCGAGCGCGCGCTGAGCGACATGCATCACCGCAAAACCGGCGCGCTGCTGCAGGCCTGCGTGCTGATGGGTGCGGCCTGCGGCAATGCCACGCCTGCACAGTGGGCGGCGCTGGCCGACTACGGCGATGCGCTCGGCTTGGCCTTCCAGGTCGTCGACGACATCCTCGACGTGACCCAAGCCTCGGCCACGCTCGGCAAGACCGCCGGCAAGGACCTGGACAACAACAAGCCCACCTACGTGACCGTGCTCGGCCTCGATGCCGCACGCCGCCACGCCACCGATCTGCGCGACAAGGCGCAGGCCGCGCTGGCGCGCAGCGGCTTGCCCGATGCCGCGTGGTTGAGCCTGCTGGCCGACAAGGTCGTCGAACGCGAAAGCTAGGATGAAACAACCCCCACGCTCACTTTGTTCGCTGCCCCCAAAGGCCACGGAAGGCCCCTTCGTGGCCCTTGGGGCGGCCCGGCGGGACTGACCATGAAGCATCCGATTCTCGAATCCATCGCCAGCCCGGCCGATCTGCGCAAGCTGTCGCGCGTCGAGCTGAAGCAGCTCGCCGCCGAACTGCGCGATTTCGTCGTGCAAAGCGTCTCGCAGACCGGCGGTCACCTGTCGTCGAACCTCGGCACGGTCGAGCTGACGATCGCGCTGCACCACGTTTTCAACACGCCCCACGACCGCCTGGTGTGGGACGTGGGCCACCAGACCTACCCGCACAAGATCCTGACCGGCCGGCGCGAGCGCATGGGCACGCTGCGCCAGCTCGGTGGCATCTCGGGCTTTCCGCGCCGTGACGAGAGCGAGTACGACGCCTTCGGCACCGCGCACTCGTCGACCTCGATCTCGGCCGCGCTCGGCATGGCCGTGGCCGCCAAGCTGAAGGGCGAAGACCGCAAGGCCGTCGCGATCATCGGCGACGGCGCGATGAGCGCCGGCATGGCGTTCGAGGCGCTCAACAACGGCGGTGTGTCACAGGCCGACATGCTGGTGGTGCTGAACGACAACGACATGTCGATCTCGCCGCCGGTCGGCGCGCTCAATCGCCACCTCGCGCGGCTGATGAGCGGCAAGTTCTACGCGGCTGCGCGCGATACCGCGAAGTCGGTACTGAAGAACGCGCCGCCGCTGTTCGAGCTGGCGCGGCGCTTCGAGGAGCACGCGAAAGGCATGGTCGTGCCCGGCACGATCTTCGAGGAGTTTGGCTTCAACTACGTTGGCCCGATCGATGGCCACGACCTCGATTCGCTGATCCCGACGCTCGAGAACCTGCGCCAGCTGAAGGGCCCGCAGTTTTTGCACGTGGTCACGAAGAAGGGTTACGGCTACAAGTTGGCCGAGGCCGACCCGGTCAACTATCACGGGCCCGGCAAGTTCGACCCGGCGGTCGGGATCGTCAAGCCGGCCACACCGGGCAAGCCGACCTTCACGCAGGTCTTCGGCAACTGGCTGTGCGACATGGCGGCGGCCGACGAGCGCCTGGTCGGCATCACGCCGGCGATGCGCGAGGGTTCGGGCATGGTCGAGTTCGAGAAGCGCTTTCCGAAGCGCTATCACGACGTCGGCATCGCCGAGCAGCATGCGGTGACCTTCGCCGCCGGCCTGGCCTGCGAAGGCATCAAGCCGGTGGTCGCGATCTACTCCACCTTTTTGCAGCGCGCCTACGACCAGCTGATCCACGACGTCGCGATCCAGAACCTGCCGGTCGTGTTCGCGCTCGACCGCGCCGGTTTGGTCGGCGCCGATGGCGCGACGCACGCCGGCAACTACGACATCGCCTACCTGCGCTGCATCCCGAACATGAGTGTGCTGACGCCGGCCGACGAGCGCGAATGCCGCGCCGCGCTGACGACCGCGTTCCGCCAAGATCACCCGGTCTCGGTGCGTTACCCGCGCGGCGCGGGCGCCGGCGTGGCGGCCGGCACCGACCTGGGCGAGTTGCCGTTCGGCAAGGGCGAGCTGCGCCGCAGCATCACGCGCGCAGTCGCGCAGGGTGGCCCGCGTGTCGCGATCCTCGCGTTCGGCACCTTGCTGTACCCGGCGCTGGCTGCGGCCGAGAAGGTCGACGCCACGGTCGCGAACATGCGCTTCGTCAAACCGCTCGATGTCGATCTGGTCACCGAGCTGGCGAACAGCCACGACGTGATCGTCACGGTCGAAGACGGCTGCGTGATGGGCGGCGCCGGCAGCGCGGTGCAAGAGGCGCTGGCCGCCGCCGGCATCCTGATTCCGGTGCTCACGCTCGGCCTGCCCGACGAGTTCATCGAGCATGGCGACCCGGTCAAGCTGATGGCGGCGTGCGGGCTGGACGCCACTGGCATCGAGCAATCCATCCTGAAGCGCTTCGGGGCGCGGCCCGCGCTGGTTCGGTCCGCCGTCAACCAGTGAAGCGGGCTGAACGCTCGCTTCAAATCCGCGCTGGGGCGCGGGCCGGCGTTTGCTGGCATCCTTGACGTCTGGTGACAAGATGAAATCCATGAGCAATCTGAAAGACGCGCTCCACATTCCCGACACGCAAAGCGCGCGTGACGAACGGCAGTTGGCGATCCAGCGCGTCGGCGTGAAGAGCGTGCGCTACCCGCTGCAATTGCGCATCGGCAATGCCGTGTCGCCCACGGTCGCGATGTGGAGCCTCGACGTGGCGCTGCCGGCCGAGCAG
>JANXVK010000076.1 GCA_025351675.1 Rhizobacter sp. | reverse complement strand
GCGAGCGCGGCGAACACGTCGCCGAGGTTCTCGTGCGCGGTCGGGTACGACGGGTTTGTGCGCAGTGCCTGTTCGAGCGTGGCGCGCGCCTTCGTGTAGTCACCGCCGGCGGCGTACAGCGCGGCCAGGTTGTTGTAGGGCTCGGCTAGGTCGGGATGGTCTTCGGTGAGCTTCTGAAACACCGTGATCGCTTCGGCGTCGCGCTTCGCGTCGGCCAGCATCACGCCCTTCATGAAGCGCATCTGCGGATCGTCCGGCGTGGCCGCGAGGAACTGGTCGGCGCGCTGCATCGCCGCCGCGCCCTGGCCGGAGTAGTAGAGACGTTGCACGTCGCCGAGCTCGTCGGCGCGGGCCATGGGCACTGCGCCGATGCCGATGAGCAGCAACACGGCGTGCAGCAGGCGGCGCAGCGAGAGGGTCGGGCAATGCATCGGCATCGGAGGCGAAGTGGCAGGGGTGGTCGGGGCGCGCGGTCGGCCGCCGCGGACGGGCACTACAGAGCCGGGGACAGGGCCGCTATACTGAAACGATTGTAGTGCAGGCCTTCTTGCCGGGACGCCATCGAGGCCAGCCGCAGCCCACCCTGTGGTCCCGTCTTGAAGCCGCACGACACCCCAGGTTTTCCGACTCCAGGAGCCGGGCATTCGATGCCACGGGCCCGCCACTGCCATCGGCCATGACGCTTCGCATCCACAACACGCTCTCGCGCGACATCGAGAACTTCACGCCGATCGAGCCGAACCACGTTCGCATGTATGTCTGCGGCGTCACCACTTACGACCTGAGCCATATCGGGCACGCGCGAATGATGATCGCGTTCGACCTGATCTATCGTTGGTTGAAGGTGCTTGGATACCAGGTGACCTACGTTCGTAACGTCACCGACATCGACGACAAGATCATCCGCCGCGCGCTCGAACGCAACATCCCGATCCGCGAGCTGACGACCGACATGCTCGCCGCGATGCACGCCGACCTCGATGCGCTCGGCGTGCTGCGGCCGACGCATGAGCCGCGCGCGACCGAGTACGTGCCGCAGATGCTGGCGATGATCAAGACGCTCGAAGCCAAGGGCTTGGCGTACCGGTCGAGCAACGGCGACGTGAATTACGCGGTGCGCAAGTTCGCGGGCTACGGCAAGCTCTCCGGCAAGTCGATCGACGACTTGCGTTCGGGCGAGCGTGTAGCCGTGCTCGACGGCAAGCAAGATCCGCTCGATTTCGTGCTCTGGAAGGCCGCGAAGCCCGAAGAGCCGGCCGATGCGAAGTACGAATCCGGGTACGGAACCGGCCGGCCCGGCTGGCACATCGAGTGCTCGGCGATGGCCTGCGCGTTGCTCGGCGAGCGCTTCGACCTGCACGGTGGCGGCGACGACCTTCAGTTTCCGCACCACGAGAACGAGATCGCGCAGAGCGAGGGCGCGACCGGCAAAGGGCCAGCGGCGATCTGGGCCCACAACGGCCTGCTCAACGTCGATCAGGTGAAGATGTCGAAGTCGCTCGGCAACTTCTTCACGATCCGCGAGGTGATGCAGCGCTACGACGCCGAGACGATCCGCTTCTTCCTGCTGCGCACGCACTACCGCAGCCCGTTCAACTTCAGCGACGCGAGCCTGGACGACGCGCGTGCTGCACTGCGCCGCCTCTACACCGCCCTCGACGGGGTCGACGTGCCCGATCGAGAAGTCGACTGGGCGCAGCCGCAGGCAGCGACCTTTCGCGCCGAGATGAACGACGACTTCAACACGCCGGGTGCGGTGGCGGTGCTGTTCGAGCTCGCGAATGAAGCCAACCGCACGCGCTCGGTCGACGCGGCTGCCTTGCTGAAAGACTTGGCGGCGACGCTCGGCGTTCTGCAGCAAACGCCGCGCGACTACCTGCGTGCCGGCAACACCCTCGATGAAGCCCGCATCGCCGAGCGCATCGCCACACGCGACGCCGCGAAGAAGGCGCGCGACTTCGCGCTCGCCGACCAGATCCGCCAGGAGTTGCTCGCCCAGGGCATCGCGCTGAAAGACTCGGCCAGCGGCACGACCTGGGTGAAAGCCTGATGCCCAACCGCGCCATCAAGCCGGAACTGGCGGCGGCGAATGGCGCCGCCGGCGCGCCGCAGGTCACGCCCGACTACTGGGACGAAGCCTGCAAGCACCTAGCCAAACGCGACCGCGTGATGCGCAAGCTGATCCCGCAACTCGGCGAAGGCCGGCTGCAAAGCCGCGGCGATGCGTTCACGACGCTCGCGCGTTCGATCGTCGGCCAGCAGATCCCGGTCAAGGCGGCGCAATCGGTATGGCTGCGGTTTTCGGCGTTGATGAGCGACCCGTCGCAGCGTCTGGCCCCCGCCTCGGTGCTCGCGCTCGACGTCGCGGTGATGCGCGACGCCGGCCTGTCGGCACGCAAATGCGAGTACCTGTCCGACCTCGCCGCGCATTTCGAATCGGGCGCGGTGCACGTCGGCCAGTGGCAGCAGATGGACGACGAGGCCATCATCGACGAACTGGTCGCGATCCGCGGCATCGGCCGTTGGACGGCCGAGATGTTCCTGATCTTCCACCTGATGCGGCCCAACGTGCTGCCTTTGGACGACGTCGGCCTGATCAACGGCATCAGCGTCAACTACTTCAGCGGCGAGCCGGTGTCTCGTGCCGAGGCGCGCGAGGTCGGCGATGCTTGGGCGCCGTTCCGTTCGGTTGCGACCTGGTACATCTGGCGCAGCCTCGACCCGCTGCCGGTAGACTACTGACCCTTGCGCCAAGGAGCCTTCCCACGAAGGAACCCACGAATGAGCAAACGCCACTTCCTCGAATTCGAGCAGCCGGTATCCGACCTCGAATCGAAGATCGAAGAATTGCGCTATGTGCAGAGCGAATCGGCGGTCGACATCTCGGAAGAGATCGATCGACTCAGCAAGAAGAGCCTGTTGCTGACCAAGGACATTTATACCGGCCTCTCGCCGTGGCAAGTCACGCAGATCGCGCGCCATCCGCAGC
>JANXVK010000058.1 GCA_025351675.1 Rhizobacter sp. | reverse complement strand
GTCTGGCGCTTTTCCATGTGCACCCAGCATGGGCACACAGTTGGAGGTGCAAGTCCGCCCGTGAGCCAATCACAGCGAACGAAGCGAAGCACAACCGATGAACTGCAGGCTAACCCATGCGCTACCCGGGAAGGTCCGGTGCCGCGATCGGCGGCCCGGCAAGCCGACGCGATGCGCGCTGGTCGGGAAGTGCCATGCGCAACCTACCGCATCGGATAGGCGCGCGCCATCCACAGATACAGCCCTGCGCCGACCAGCAGCGTGCTCGCCGCGATCTCCAGCGACAGCGTGAATGCCACACCCGCGCCCGCGCCCGCACTCGCGCTGCGCTTCAGCAGCCACGCCACCAGCGGCGGCCCGACGATCTGCCCGATGCCGTACATCGCGGTCAGCAGGCCCATGTAGCTCGGCGCGAGCGCGGGCCGCAGGCGCCGCACCTCCTGCATCGCGAGGAACGTGAGCACGGTGAACGGCAGGCCCAGCAGCAGGCTGCCGATCGCGAAGCCGGCCAGGCTCGGGCTCAACACGCTGGTGAAGATGCCAATCGCCTGAACGATGTGGCAGCCAGCCAGCAGCAAGCGCAGGTCGCCGCTGACTTTGAGCCGCGTCGACAGCAACGCGCCGGCGATCACGCCGACGCCGAAGATCGGCCAGAACATGTCGAGCCACGCTGAGCCAGGCAGTGCCTCGCGCGCGATCACCGGCAAGAAGGTCGCGGTGACGATGTAGCCGAAGCCGGCCGTGCCGTAGGCCAGCGTCAGGCAGGCGATCTCGGCACGGCCGTGCGCGACGTCAATCGCGCCGCTCGTGGCTGTCGCGGCGTTCGCGCCGGCGACGGGTTGCGGCCCGCGGCTGTCGCCGAAGACGCGCCACACCGCCGCCGTCAGCACAAACGCGAGCACGCCGAAGATCGCCCAGCCCGTGGCCGCATACCAGCCCCACTGCACCATGCCGCTCGCGAACAGGCCGCTGACGACGATGCCGGCGCCCGGCCCGGTGTACATCGCACCGCCGAGCGCCGCGGCGTCGCGCCGCGCGAGTTGCGCCAGGCACCAGCCCGAGGTGTAGACAAACACGAGCGCGCTCGCCACCCCGGCGGCAAAGCGCAGCAGCGGCCACAGCGCCGGCAGCGGCAGCGCCATGCCGAGCGTCAGCACGCCGGTCGCGACCAGCCCGGCGCGCAACAGCCACACGCCGTTGACCGCCGGCAGGCGCGGGGCGTGCCGCCAGATCCACGGCTGAAACGTGCACAGCAACGCGCCGGCGAGGTAGCCGAGGTAGTTGGCGCTGGCGAGCCAGCTCGCGGCGTGCAGGTCGACGACGCCGTCGTGCAGCATCATCGGCAGCAACGGCGTGAACGCGAAGCGGCCGATGCCCATCGCGACCGCGAGCGCGATCGCGCCGGCGATCGCGACCGCCCAGCGGCCCGGCTCGGCCGCCGTCGAAGCGCGGCCCGTCACTTGCCGGGCAGTGCGCCGACGGGTTTCACGTCACCGCACTCGGCGCCGAGCCACTTGCCCACCATCGTCATGGTCATCTGCTGCGGCATGCCCGCGGCCTGCGAGCTCATGGTCGACTTGCCGGTGTAGGCCTTGTCGCTGTCGTAGCTGACTTGGCCTTCGCCGCTGACCTGCTGCGGCTTCGTGCACGCGAACCTGTATTCCATCGTGCCACCGCTGCGCTGCACATCGCTCCGGGTGCAGTCGCCGACCATGCGCGGCTCGGCCGGCCGCGCGGCCTGGTCGGGGGTGAGACAGACCTTCACGGTGGCGCCGTTCGTTCCCATCCTGACGCCGCGGCTGGCCATCATGTCCTCGGTCTTCTTGCGTTCGGCCGGCGGCATCGCGGCGAGCTGCTGTTGCATCTCGGCCTGCGCCTTCTCCATCTCGCCACCTTGCGAGCTCATCGTGAAGCTGTGCTCCCACAGGCCGGGCGCCTGGGTCTGTGCGTTCGCGCAGAAGGCGGTCAACGCCATCGTGGTGGGCAGCAGGGCGTGCTTCAAGTTCATGACGGTTCCTCGGGAGGTGGGGCGCAGGGCAATGGGCCAGGAAGTTTACGGCGCAAGTCGATCACGACCGTGTGCGCGGTCTTCCGGGAGCGGGTGAGCTGCGAGGCGGCACGGCATCGAATCGTCGCGGGTGTTCCGCGACTCCAGGCGCTGCCGCCTCACATCGCCGGCGGCCAGCGGTGCGACTCCTCGCGGCCGTCGCGGCACCAGGCGTACAGCGCGTCGTACATCACCAGGCCGTGCTTCAGCATCTCGTGGTCGTCGGCGAAGCAGCGCGACAGGCCGAGCGAGATCGCGTAGAGGCCGGCGGACTGCGGCGTGAGGTCGAGCCGCGAGGTGTCGGCGCCGCGCACGATCGACGCGAGTTGCTGCAGTGCCGGGTCGGCGAGCTCGTATTTCGCAAGGAACGCGTCGAAGCTGCAGCGCTCGCCGACATGGCTCATCTCGACGCCCGGGATGTCGTACGGCACCGCGTCGCGCTCGGCCGCGACCTTCAGCACGTCGGCCGCCGGCACGTAGAGAAACTCCGGCGCCTCGTCGATGAAGCGCGCGATCAGCCACGGGCAGGCGATCCGGTCGATCTTCGGGCGTTCGCGGGTGATCCACTTCATGACGATGCTCCTTTCGGAAAGGTGGGGCGGCCGGCCCGTTGCCACGCGTCGATGCCGCCGACGAGGAAGCGCGCGTTCACGCCGAGCGCCTGCAGACGCAGCGCGGTGACGCGGCTGACCTCGTGACCGCAGACGCAGCAGACGAGCACCGGCCGACCGCTCGGCAGCTGCGCGGCCCACGTGGCCACCGCCGCCGGGTCGTGCCACGCGGCGCCGGGCAGCGTCGTGGTCGCAGCCTTGAACATGCCGGCGCGGCCCACGTCGAGCACCAGCGCCCCGGCGATGTCGTGCGCAGCGAGGGGGCGCTCGCGGCGTGCACGGCATCCTGGTAGTGCTGGCAGGCCCGCGGCCAGTGGTTGTGCAGCGTGCCTGACCGCGGATCGAAATCGAGCCGGAGTTCGCCGCCAGCGCGGCGAACGAGATTCGAGCGGTGGTGTCCATGCCGATTCCTCAGTGGGCGAGTGGTTGGAGAAACGTGACGAGCAACCCGGCCGCCGCGCACCCCGCGAGCAGCGGCATCACACCGAT
>JANXVK010000053.1 GCA_025351675.1 Rhizobacter sp. | reverse complement strand
CTCGGTCAGCTCGTTGCGGAAGATGTCCTTGCGGTTCGGTGACAGCACGTCGGTCAACGCGCTCGTGGCGTGTGCGTCGACCACCAGAACACGCGCGTCCTCGAGCCCCTGGCCCA
Organism: Rhizobacter sp.; assembly: GCA_025351675.1. Classification (GTDB taxonomy): domain Bacteria; phylum Pseudomonadota; class Gammaproteobacteria; order Burkholderiales; family Burkholderiaceae_C; genus LMDS01. Next base: position 6,369 of record JANXVK010000053.1, on the reverse strand, counting down.
TGCGCTCGACCGGGCCGCGCTGGCCGAGGCGCGTCGGGTCGAGGTAGAGATCGCGGCCGTCGATCCGGGCCTGCACGATCGCGTGGTCGAACGCGAGCGGCGAGGCCAGCACCTTGTCAGGCCCCTGCGGCGCGCTCAACGAGGCCAGCACGGCATGCGACGGAATGCCCAGCGACTGCAGCAGGCGCATCAGCAGGAACGACTTGTCCTTGCAGTCGCCGTAGCGGTTGCGCAGCACCTCGGCCGGCGAGTGCGGCCGGTGCGAACTCTCGCCGAGCGAGACCGAGTAATAGCGGATCTGGCTCTGCACCCACTGCAGCGCCTGCGAGGCCTGGTCCGAGTGCGACGGCAGGCGCAGCCAGCGCTGCACCAGCGGCACGAGCTCGGGCGGGAGCGGCTCGTCCTGCGGGAACAGGCCGTCGGCCCAGCGCGCCCCCTCGCCCCAGTCGGCGAACTCGCTGAACTGCAGCCAGCGCAGCGGCATCGCGCCGCGCGGCAGCATCGGCTCGAGCTCGACCGCTGCCAGATCGCGCTCCTCGAAGCGCAGCCGGCGCATGCCGTCTCGCACCGTGATCTCGGGCGCGAGGGGCGACGCGTCGCCGTCGCCGTTCCACTTCCACTGCACCGGTCGCGCCGCGGGCGCGTTCAGCGTCACGCGCCGGACCTGCACCGGCACCGCCCGCTGCCACGGCACGCCCTGCGCGTAGCGCCCACCGAAGATCGGGTTCGCGCCCGCTATCGAATACTGCAGCTGCAGCGTGTCGCCGACGCGCACGTCGCCGAGCAGCATGCTGGCGGTGATCGCGCCGCTGTAGATGCCTTGCTCCAGCCCGGCCTCGCGTTGCAGAAAGCGCACCTGCGCGGTAGCGGTGTGGTCAATGACCTGCTCGCCGCGCAGGATCGCAACCCGGTGCAGCACCAGCTTCTGATACTGCGGAATGAACTGCATCGAGATCTGGCCGATCTGGCCGAGTGCGCTGGGGTCGTTGACCTGCTGCGCGACGTTGACCAGCATCACCGGCTTGTCGCCGACCAGCAGATGCGTGTCGTCGAGCCGCACCGCGAGCGCGCGGCGCGTCGCCGTGGTCGGGGCCGGCGGGATCGGCAGCACGTCGGCCCAAGCCGGCAGCGGCGCACCGCGCACGAACGAACTCGCGGCGACCGAAATTTCTTTCAGCGGGGTCTCGGGCGGCACGGCCGGGCTGGCGGGCGCGGGCGCCGCAGGAACCTGTGCGAACGTCTGCACCGCGGCGCTCAACGCCAGCAGACACGCGAGACGCCGAACAACGCGCCGAATCGGAAAGCGGATCAGTGGCAAGGCGGGCTCGGGAGGCAGCGAAGGTGAACGGATTGAAGCACAGGCCTGCAAGTTCCCGCGGCAGCAGGTGCGGCACGCAAGTCACGGCATGATTGAGGGCATGACGACCTTGCTGAACCCTCCGCTCACCGAAGCACCTGAACTCGACGACGCGTTGCGCGGCCGCGGCCACGCCGTGCTCAGCGCCGCGGGGCTGCGCGCGCTGCTGCCGGCGTCGCTTGCCGAACTCGACGCGTTGCGCCCGAGCTGGGCCGATCTGATGCCCGACGAACACATGCGCGACGGCGGCCGCTACCGGCGTCGGCGCCACGCCTGCTTCGTCGTCGAGGGCGATGCGGTGACGCCCGTGCCGCACCGCGCGCACTGGCAACCGCTCGAGTACAACGCGCTGCACGGCGGGCTGGAGCGCTGGTTCGAGCCGATGCGTGCCGAGGTGGTCGCACAGCCGGTCTGGTCGCGCCTGCTCGCGGTGCTCAGCGCGCATTGCACGGCGCTGCGCGGCGCGCAGCCCTGGTACGTCGAGGCGCACCAGTTCCGCATCGACACGACCGACGGCATCGGCCGGCCGACGCCCGAAGGCGCGCACCGCGACGGCGTCGATTTCGTCGCGGTGCTGTTGATCGACCGGCAAGGCATCAAGGGCGGCGAAACCCGTGTGTTCGAGGCCGACGGCCCGGCCGGCCTGCGCTTCACGATGACCGAGCCGTGGACCACGCTGCTGCTCGACGACGCCCGCGTGATCCACGAGAGCACGCCGATCCAGCCGGTCGACCCGGGCGGGTATCGCGACACGCTGGTGCTGACGTTCAGGTCGAACGGATTCCAGGGCCCCGGCGCTGTCTGATCGCTTACTGCAAACCGAGCGTCTGCTGCAGGAACAGCACGGTGGCGTAGAACTGGAAGTCGGCGTTCTCGCGGCGCGCGAAGCCGTGGCCTTCGTTCTCGCCGCGCAGGTACCAGACCGGTGAGCCGTTCGCGCGCACCTTCGCGACCACCTGCTCGGCCTCGGTGAACGGCACGCGCGGGTCGTTCTTGCCCTGCACGACGAACAGCGGCTTGCGGATCTTGCCGGCGTTCGTCAGCGGCGAAATCCTCTGCAGGAAGGCGCGCATCGCGGGGTCGCGTTCGTCGCCGTACTCGACCCGGCGCAGGTCGCGTCGATAGCTCTCGGTGTTCTCGAGGAAGGACACGAAGCTCGAGATGCCGACGACGTCGATCGAGCCGGCGATCCGGTCGGCGTACTGCGTCGACACGGCCAGGCTCATGTAGCCGCCGTAGCTGCCGCCCGCGACCATGACGTGCGACGCGTCGAGACCAGGCTGGCGCGCGATCCAGTCGAGCAGGGCGCCGATGTCCTTGACCGAGTCCTCGCGCTTCATGCCGTCGTCGAGCGAGAGAAAGGTCTTGCCGTAGCCCGCGGAGCCGCGCACGTTCGGCTGGATCACCGTGATGCCGAGCTCGTTGACGTAATAGTTGGTGCGGCCCAGGAAGCTCAGCATCGCTTGGCCTTCCGGCCCGCCGTGAATCGCGATCAGCACCGGGCGCTTGCCGGTGAAGCGCGCCGGCGGCGTGTTCAGGATGCCCGAGATCGTGCGGCCGTCGAAGCTCTTCCAGCGCACGATTTGCTGCTCGGAGAAGCTGCTCGTGTCGACGCCCGCCGGCGTCCAGGCGCGGGTCCACTGCTCGACCGCGCCGCTGCCCGGGTTCATCGACCAGATCTGGCTCGGCGCCTGAGCGCTGTTGAGCGAGAACGCGAGATCCGGCAGCTTCGGATGGAAGTTCGTCGTGCCGACGCTGCCGGCCGGCACCTTCGGCGCGGCGAGCTGCTTCAGGGTGCGCGCGTCGTAGAGGCGCAGTTCGTCGCGCCCGTCGACATTCGCCTGGGCGGCGATCAGCGTGCCGGCCGCGTTGCCGGTCGCGCCGCTGACGTCCCACGGGATGTCGCGCGTGATCGGCGTGATGCGGCGGTCGGCGAACGAATGGAACACGAGTTCGCGGAACTCGCTCGCTTGGTCGCTGAGCACGAACAGGCCGCTGTTGTCGCGCTTGAAGTCGCCGGCGAACCAGCTCGATTTCTCGGCGCTGTTCGACGCGGGCAGCAATTGCGTCAATTGGCGGGTCCTGAGTAGATCCGGCTTCGCCGGGCTCCTCAGATCCCCGCGGGGGATGGCCGGCTCGGCCGGCCTTGGGGCGCTATCCAGTTCGAGCAGCCAGACCTGCGATTCGTTCGCCGAGAGATAGCGCGTCAGTGCGACCTGTTTGTCGTCCCACGAGATGCCGCCCACGCCCCAGCCACCGCCGGGCAGCTCGGTCAGCGTTACGGCGGCCTGCGGCTGCAGCGGGTCCATCAGGCGCAGGGTCTGTGTGATCGCAGCGCGCGAGCCGCCTTCGGCCGTGCGGTCGAGCGGGGACGACAGCGTCAACATCTGCGCACTGGCGTGCAGCCAGCCTTCCATCGTGTGGCGCTCGGGCGTGTCGGTCAGTACCGTGACCTGCTTGCCCGGCAAGTCGAGGCGATACAGCTTGAACTGCTCGTTGCCGCCGCTGCCGCGCGCGAACACGATGTACCTGCCGTCGCGCGGCTCGTAGCTCGCATCGCGCACCGGGTCGGAGGCGTCGGTCAGCTGCTCGGGCTCGGCCATCGGCGCGGCGACGCGAAACAACTGCGGCGTGCTGGCGCCGGCCAACAGGTGCGAGACCAGCATCTCGCGGCGCGCCGGGTGCCAGCCGACGAAGCTGTGGCCGCGAAAGTCGGTGTACTTCGCGACCTGCGTGGCGATGCTCGCCGGGATCGGCGGGATGCCTTGGGCGACGAGGTTGGCGTTCGGGGCGATCGTGGCGGTGGGCGAGGAGTCGGTCGACGTCGTGGCCGCCGGCGTGCCGCACGCGATCAGCAGCGAGGCGAGTGCGGTCAGGGTCGCCGCGGAAGCGAGCCGTCTCATGGAGAAGTGCGTCATGCGGATGCGCGCAGCTTGTGGCCGCCGGGGCAGGTGGGGTGAGGCGCGATTGTGGCAAACCGCGCGCACGCTGCGCGTCGGGTTCATCCCGCGTGGTTGCAGTTCGTGCGCCGCTGCCCGCGCGCAGGCCGCCGAGAAGGAAGTGCGCGTGGTGCAACTGCAGCCGGTCGTCGTCGTCGGCAAGCGCATCCGCATGATCGAGCTGGAGCGCGTCATCGTCGTCGCGAAGCGCCAGGCGCCGGCCGCTGCGGTCGTCGCGCAGCGCCAAGCACACGAGGCCGCGCTGCTCGCGCAGCGCAGCGTGCGCGCCTGACAGCTCAGGTGTCGCGCACGTCGGCCACCGCACTCGCGCCGAAATCGGCGCGAGCCAGGTAGGCCAGCACGCGGGCAGCGGCGTCGGTTGGCGATGTGAGCTGCCCTTTCTCTTTCAGGCCGACGAAGTTGGCCTTCTCCGGGAATCCGGCCGCATCACCGGCGCGCAAATGCACCTGCATGTCGGTGTCGATCACGCCGGGCGCGAGTGAGACGAGCTTCGCGCCATTCGGGCGGTTCGCTTCGTCGAGCGCCATCGCGCGGGTCAGGTGGTCCATCCCCGCCTTCGTGGCGCAGTAGGCGGCCGAGGCCGCCATCGCGCGCCGGCCGAGGCCCGACGAGATGTTCAGCACGCGCTTGTCGGCCGCCCAGGTTCGGGTGGCGCGCAGGAACGCGGCGCTCAGCAGCAGCGGTGCCTCGAGCCCGACGCGCAGCGCCGACGCGAGGTCGGCATCGGTGTCTTCGTCGATCGGGCCCAAGCGGGTCAGCGCGGCGGCGTTGTTGATCAACGCGACGGCGTCGAACGCGGCGCCGTCGAGCGCCGCGATCCAGGCCTGCAGTTTCGCGGCCGCGTCGACCGATTGCGACAGGTCGAGCGACCATTGCTCGCACGCCGCACCGGCCGCGTCGGCCTTGGCCGCGAGCGCATCGCTGCGCTGGCGTGAGATGCACAGCAGCACGTGATCGGGCGCGAGCAGTTGCTCGGCCATCGCCGCGCCCATGCCGCGCGAAGCGCCCGTGAGGACGAACAGCTTTTTCTTCGGCACGGCCCCGGTCAGGCCGCTTGCGCTTGCTGGATGCCGGCGATCGCCCACTCGCGGCTGCCATCGGCCGGCTTCACGAGGTGCCAGACTTCATCGAAGGGTGCAGCCGCGCCGTCCTTCTCTTCGCGGATCAGGCCGTGGAAGCGCACGCTGACGATCTGGCGCTCGGTTTCGCTGACGACATCGAGCACCTCGGCGTCGATGCGGACCACGTCGGTCGTCTGCGCGCTGCTGCCGCGCTCCTGCAGTTCGAGCTTGACGGAGGCGAACATCTCGGGCGTCGTGAACGCGCGCAGATCGTTCAGGTCGGCGGTGTCGTTCGCGGCCTGCATGCGGATGAAGATCATCTTGGCGATGCGCTCGAAGCCGGCGGCATCGAAACCTGCGGGCAGCGTGCTGGTGGCGGAAGCCGCGGCGCCCGCAGCGGCGGCAGCCGGCATCACGGCGGCGCTCGCCGCGGTCTGGGTCCAGGCCGGCGCGCCGGTCGGAGCACTCGATGCCGCCGGCGGCGCATCGTTCGCGCCATTGAACTGCATGCCGTTCGGCGTCGCCATCGCCGGCGAGTTGTTGTTGCGCCCGAAGCGGTTCATCAGGAAGCGGATCGCGAAGAACGCGAGCCCGGCGAGCAGCACCATCGTCAGGATGTTGCCGAACGCGGCGCCCATGCCGAGGTGGCTCATCAGCGCGGCGATGCCCAAGCCCGCCGCGAGGCCGGCAAGGGGCCCCATCCACGAGCGCTTCGGCGCGGCGGCGGCGCCAGCGGCACCGGCCATCGCGGGCGTGGTCGGCGCGGCTTGGGCGGGTTGAGCCGGCGTGGCAGGCGCCGGCGCGCGCGCAGGCACGCTGCGCTGCATGCCCGACGACGAGCCGCCGCCCATGCGCTTGGCTTCGGCCTCGAACGGCGCGACCATGCCGGCAGACATCACGGCGAACGACAGGGCGAGGATCAGGGGTTTCATCAGTGCGTTCCTTCTGTGGACAGATCGGTTGCGGGCTGTCAGGTGGCCCGCGCGGCGCG
>JANXVK010000050.1 GCA_025351675.1 Rhizobacter sp. | reverse complement strand
CCCGGCGCGGAGGGTTTCGGTGGTTTTGCCGAGGCCTTCGGCGACATCTTCGGCGACATCTTTGGCGGTGGCGGCGGTGGCCAGCGCCGTGGCGCGGGCGGCCAGCAGGTGTTCCGCGGCGGCGACCTGAGCTACGCGATGGAGATCACGCTCGACGAAGCCGCGCTCGGCAAGGAAACGCAGATCCGCATCCCGTCGTACGAGAGCTGCGAAACCTGCAAGGGCACCGGCGCCAAGCCGGGCACGAGCCCGAAGGTCTGCACGACCTGCAGCGGCCAGGGCACGGTGCACATGCGCCAAGGCTTCTTCAGCATCCAGCAGACCTGCCCGCACTGCCACGGCACGGGCAAGATCATTCCCGAGCCCTGCACCACCTGCAGCGGCCAGGGGCGAATCAAGAAGAACAAGACGCTGGAGGTGAAGATTCCCGCCGGCATCAACGAAGGCATGCGGATTCGTTCCAGCGGCAACGGCGAACCCGGCACGAACGGCGGGCCGGCCGGCGATCTGTACATCGAGATCCGCATCAAGCAGCACGAGCTCTTCGAGCGCGATGGCGACGACCTGCACGTCACGGTGCCGATCGGCCTGACGACCGCGGCGCTCGGCGGCGAGATCGAGGTGCCGACGCTCGGCGGCAAGGCCGAGATCGAGCTGCCCGAAGGCACCCAGCACGGCAAGACCTTCCGCCTGCGCGGCAAGGGCATCAAGGGCGTGCGTTCGAGCTACCCCGGCGACCTTTACTGTCATGTGAGTGTCGAGACGCCGATCAAGCTGACCGAGCACCAGCGCAAGCTGCTGAACGAACTTGACGATGCATTCAAGAAGTCGGGCGACCGGCATTCTCCGAACGCGAAGACCTGGACGGATCGGGTCAAAGACCTGTTCAAGTGATCGCTGATTCGGCGCCCGCGGGCGCCGAAGTTGTCTTGGCCGCGACTTGACCGTGACAATGTAGCCCGATGACCACCCGCCGGACCTTTTCAGGCCTCTCCGACAACCCGCAAGCCGACGGCTGGAACCCGCTGACGCTGGCCGTGCTCGCCGGCGCGTGGATCGCGGCGCTGCCCAACTGGCCGCTGTGGCGGGCGCTGCTCGCGCTGCCGGAGACGAGTTCGGCACGCGGCGCGTTGTTCGTCGTCGGCTTCGGCGTGATGGTCGCGGCGCTCACCGCGCTCCTGCTCAGCTTGTTCGCCTGGCGTGTCGCGATCAAGCCGGCGATCGCGGTGCTGATCCTCGCGGCGGCGTTCGGCGCGCACTTCATGGGCAGCTACGGCGTGGTCATCGACACGACGATGATGACCAACGTCGTGCAGACCGACCCGCGCGAGGTGCGCGACCTGCTGAGCCTGCGCATGCTCGGCAGCGTCGCGCTGCTCGCCGGGCTGCCGCTGTTGCTGCTGTGGCGCGTGCCGGTGCGCGGGCTCGGGTTCTTCCGGCAGGCGGGCCGCAACCTGTTCGGCCTCATCGCGCTCTTCCTGCTGCTCGCCGCGCTGCTGTTCGCGCTGTTCGCCGAGGTCTCGGGCACGATGCGCAACCACCGCACGATGCGCTATTTGATCAACCCGGTGAACTCGCTGTACGCGCTGGTCGACCTCGGCCTGAAGTCGCAAGCCAGGCCGAGCGGGCCGCCGCTGGCGATCGGCGCCGACGCGCGCATCCTGCCGCGCGCGGCCGGCACCCGGCCACCGCTGCTGGTGCTGGCGGTCGGCGAGACGGCGCGCGCCGATCACTTCGCGCTGAACGGCTACGCGCGGCCGACCAACCCCGAGCTCGCTGCGCTCGACGTGACGAGCTTCCGCAACGTGATGTCCTGCGGCACCAACACCGCGGCGTCGCTGCCCTGCATGTTCTCGGCGCTCGGCAGACAAGGCTTCGAGTCACGCGACCGGGATCACGAGAATCTGCTCGATCTGGTCCAGCGCGCCGGTATGGCGGTGCTGTGGCTCGACAACCAGTCCGGCTGCAAGGGCCTGTGCGACCGCGTGCCGAACGCTTATGCGCATGACCCGATCCCCGGTGTGCCGGCGCTGCCGACCGCGCTGTGCGACGGCGAGGATTGCCTGGACGAAGCCTTGCTGCACGGCTTGGATGCGCGTCTGGCCGCCCTGCCCGCGGCGGCCCGCGAGCGCGGCGTGCTGATCGTGCTGCACCAGATGGGCAGCCACGGGCCGGCGTACTACAAGCGCAGCCCGCCGCAGCGCAAGCCGTTTCAGCCCGAGTGCACGACCAACGTGCTGCGGCAGTGCGACAGCAAGGCGTTGCTCAACGCCTACGACAACTCGATCGCCTACACCGACCACGTGCTGGCGCAGACGGTGCGCTGGCTGCAGCAGCAGGAACCTGCCTACGACACCGCGATGCTGTACCTGTCGGACCACGGCGAGTCGCTCGGCGAGAACAATCTGTACCTGCACGGCTTGCCGTACGCGCTGGCGCCGGTCGAGCAGAAGCATGTGCCGATGCTGCTGTGGCTCGGGGCAGCGGCGTCGGCACAATTGAACGGTGAAAGAGCGTGCCTTGCCGGCCAGCGCGACGCCGCGCTGACGCACGACAACCTGTTCCACTCCACGCTCGGCCTGCTCGGCATCCGCGCCGCCGAATACAAGCAGAATCTCGACGCTTTCGCTGCCTGCCGCGCGCCCTGAGCAACGCTCAGCCGAAGAGGTCGCCTTGGCCGTCGGTGCGCGGCTTCAGCGGGCGCTTGAACTGCGTGAGGTCAAGCTCGACGCGTTCGCGGTTCAGCCCGAGCCGCGCCACCGCCTTCCTGAAGCGCTGCTCGAGCAGTTGGGCCCACACGCCCTCGCCTTTCATGCGCGCGCCGAAACGGGCGTCGTAATCGCGCCCACCGCGCATCTCGCGCACCCGCGCCATCACGCGCGCGGCACGCTGCGGAAAGTGCAGATCGAGCCACTGCTGGAACAGCGGGTTCACCTCCAAAGGCAGCCGCAGCACGACACTGAAGGCCGAGGTTGCACCCGCCTCGGCAGCGGCTTCGAGGATGCGCTCGAGCTCGGGCTCGTTGATGAACGGGACGATCGGCGAGACGCTGACGCCGACCGGCACGCCCGCCTCCGCGAGCGCCGCGATCGTCTGCAGCCGGCGCTGCGGCGAGGCGGCGCGCGGCTCGAGGATGCGCGAGAGCCCGGCGTCGAGCGAGGTCATCGAGATGTACACCGCCGCAAGGCCGCGCTGCGCCATCGGCGCGATCAAATCGAGATCGCGCTCGACACCCGACGACTTGCTGACGAGCGAGAACGGGTGCGCGCATTCCGACATCACCTCGATCACGGCGCGGGTGATGCCGAGCTTGCGTTCGACCGGCTGGTAAGCGTCGGTCGCGGAGCCGATGTTGAGCAGCAAGGGCGCGTAGCTGCGGCTCGCGAACGCCTCGCGCAGCTTCTCGGCCGCGTTGACCTTGGCGATGATGCGGGTCTCGAAGTCGAGCCCGGGCGACATGTCGAGATAGCTGTGCGTCGGCCGCGCGAAGCAGTAGATGCAGCCGTGCTCGCAGCTGCGGTACGCGGTTTACCGACAGTTCGAACGAGATGTCGGGCGAGTCGTTGCGCGACAGAACCGACTTGGCGCGCTCCTCGATGATCGTCGTCGCCGGCGGCAGCCGCTCTTCGCTGGCCTGCTGGTCGAGCGTGCCCCAGCCATCGTCCCAAGCTTCGGTCGTGTGCCGGACGAAGCGATGCTCGATGGCCCACACCGTGCCGCGGCCCTTCAGCGGGCCGCGCGCTGTGGCGTCGGTGTCGTCGCGCTCCGCAGAACCGATGTGTCGACCTGCTTTCATCCTGTAAATCTACAGCTTTTCGGTACTCCCGACGAATTGCCCGGCGCCCGCGACAATCGCTCCCTCCGAACTCGTTTCGCTCGCGGCCAACGGGCCAGTTCCATGTCAATTCAACACATCAGCCACGGCTCGACCCAGGGCTATCAAGTGCGCGTCGGCCCAAGGCATGCGTCGATGACCAGGTTCTTCGCGGTCAGGAAATACGGCGGCGCGCGCAAGGCCCTTGCGTACGCACGTGCGGCCGAAGTCGAACTGCAAAAACTCGCGCCGCCGACCATGTCCCGCAGCGGCGCGCGTGTGGTCGCGCAGGCCAACAACACCAGCGGCGTGATCGGAATCCGACCCCGCTATGTGATGTTCGCGGAGCATCCCTACCTTTACTTCGTGGCGTCAGGGAGCATCGAGGGCAAGGCGTGGTCGACCAGCTTTTCGGCCGAGCGACACGGCAAGATGGTCGCACTGAAGATGGCGATGGCGCGTCGCGAGAAGGCCACCGGCGTGAAGTACGACATGACGCCCAGACAGGTGCTGAACCGAATGAAGCACCTGCTCAGCGCGCGTTGAATCATGCCGGACGGGCATGAGTGCGTGATGGATTTCGCGGCGCCGGCGTCGCGCTGCGAGGGCTGGCCGGATTCGCCCGGCGCCGGCCTTTCCTCTCGAGGGCGGCGGATCGATGCTGTACCGATGCACCCCCTCGTCGTCGCTCTGGCGCTCGTCGTCGCGTTCGTCGTGCCAGCCGCGATCTGGCTGACGCTGCTGCGGCGTCGCCCTGTCGGACCGCCTGCGTCGTTCACCGGCATGCGCGAGCGCGATTTCGAATCGCTCGTGGCTGCGGCCTTCCGTGCCCAGGGCTACGAACCGATCGGGGCAGACGGCTCGCCGGCCAAGGTCGGCGAGTTGGTGCTGCGGCGCGAACGGACGACCTTTCTCGTCGAGTGCCGGCACTTCAGGGCCGCGAAGGTCGATGTTGGCGCCGTGAAGGCATTGCAGCGCGCGATGGCCGCACGCGCGGCGCC
>JANXVK010000655.1 GCA_025351675.1 Rhizobacter sp. | reverse complement strand
TTCTGGGCCGCCGGTGTCAGCCTGTACGCGGCCAACACAAGCTCGATCAGCTACATCGCGATTCCGGCCAAAGCCTTCGAGACCAACTGGCAGTACCTGACCAACAACCTGGTCGCCGTGGTTGCGCTGATGTTCGTCGCGGTCTGGATCGTTCCGCTGCTGCGCCGGCTCGATCTGATGAGCGTGTTCTCGTACCTCGAGACGCGCTTTCACCCGGCAATCCGCATGCTCGCCAGCGGCCTGTTCATCGTCACCCAGCTCGGCAGCCGCATGAGCGTGATCCTGTTCCTGCCGTCGCTGGCGATCGCCACGATCACCGGCATCGACGTCGTCTGGAGCATCCTGCTGATGGGCGGCTTCACGATCGCCTACACCGCGCTCGGCGGCATGAAGGCGGTGGTCTGGACCGACATCGTGCAACTCGTCGTCAAGATGGGCGGCGCGATCTTCGCGATCGGCTTCATGATCCATTCGCTCGACGGCGGCATGGCGGAGTTCCTGAAGACCGCCGCGGCCGAGAACAAGACCCAGCTGTTCGACTTCAGCTTCGACCTGACCAAGGCGACGGTCTGGGGCTTCATCTTCCTGGTGCTGTTCGACGTGGTGCTGACGTTCCCGAAAGACCAAGTGCTGATGCAGCGCACGCTGTCGACCCGTTCGGCGAAAGAGGCCGGGCGCTCGATCTGGACCTTCGCGGCGATCATGATCCCCGGCGGCTTCGTCTTCTACACGATCGGCACGGCCCTGTTCGTGTTCTACAAGGCCCACCCCGAGCGCATGAACCCGCTGCTGACGATCGATGCGACCTTTCCGCTGTTCATCGCCGCCGAGCTGCCGATGGGCGTGACCGGGCTGATCATCGCCGGCATCTTCGCCGCCGCGATGGCCACGCTCTCGAGCATCATGAACAGCGTCTCGACGCTGGCCTCGGTCGACTTCTACGAGAAGCTCGTGAAGCACCCCGACCCGGCCAAAAGCGTGCGCTTTGCCGAGTGGATGACGGTGGTCGCCGGGCTGCTCGGCATCGGCTGCGCGCTGCTGCTTTCGCGCTTCGACATCCACTCGTTGTTCGACATCTCGATCGAGCTTGCCGGCCTGCTCGGCGGCGGGTTCGCCGGCGCGTACACGCTGGGCATGTTCACGAAGCGCGCGAACTCGGGCGGCGTCGCGATCGGCGTCGCGGCCAGCATCGTGCTGACGACGATCGCGTGGACGATGAAACTCGTGCACCCGTACTTCTACCTCGCGATCTCGATCATGCTGTGCATCGTGATCGGCTATTGCGCGAGCTTTCTGTTCCCGCCCACGACGCGGTCGCTGAAGGGGCTGACGATCTACACCGACGCGCCCTGACGCCTGCGTGCGTCAGGTAATCTCGCGGCGTGGACACGCAATTCCTGAACACCTTCGTCGCGGTCGTCGACCACGGCTCGATGGCCGCGGCGGCGCGGCTGCTGAACATCACGCCGGCCGCGGTCTCTCAGCAAATCCGCACGCTGGAGCGCGAGATCGGCGCGCCGCTGATCGCGCGCGCCGGGCGAACCGTCAGCGTCACCGAGCCCGGTTCGCGCATCTTGCAGCGCGCGCGCGACCTGCTGCGCGACGTGGCCGACCTGAGCACGGTCGCGAACGACGACGCCACCTCGGGCGAGCTCCGGTTGGGGGCCGGCACCAACGCGTTGACCGGCATGCTGCCCGACATCTTGGCGCGCATGGTCGAGACCTTTCCGCGCATCAAGGTGTTCATCAAACCGGGCTATTCGCCCGAGCTGTACCGCGCGGTCGAGAGCGGCGAGCTCGATGCGGCGATCGTGCTGCAGGCGCCATTCGTGCTGCCCAAGACCTGCAACTGGGAGCTGCTGCGCGAGGAACCGCTGGTCGTGCTCGCGCCCGCGGCGATGGCCGGGCGCGACCCGCACGAGTTGCTCGCGAGCGAACCGCTGATCCGCTACGACCGCAGCCAGTGGGGCGGGCGCCAGGCCGACCAATACCTGCGCCTGGCGGGCATCGTGCCGCGCGAACGCTTCGAGCTGAACGCGCTGAACGCGATCGCGGTGATGGTGGATCGCGGCCTGGGCGTCTCGCTCGTGCCCGATTGGGCCCGGCCCTGGCCCGAGGGGCTGAACCTGGTGCGGCTCGCGCTGCCGCGAGCCTGCGAGCCGCGTCGCATCGGCGTCGTCTGGTCGCGCTCGACGATTCGCATCCGGCTCGTCACGGTGTTCCTGCGGGAGTGCCGGCTGGCGATGCGGGCGCGCGCCTGATCGGCCCTGACCTCCCGGCGGCGCCGGGCCGGCGTGACGATCAGGTTCGCGAGGGTCCGCAAGCAACAAAAACTAGAGCCTGAACATAGGCGCAGATAGTTCTACTTCTGTCTCGGCTGCACCAGACTCGCGTCAATTCCGCGCCAGCCCATGCTGGACGCCGGAGCCGCGATCCGCAACCAAAAAAAGAGACAAGACATGAGACAAGTTCCGGCCCTCCGTTTCACGACCTGCACGCTCTCCGCAATCTCGCTCGCCGTGCTCGCGCTGCCCGCGCTCGCGCAGCAGGCGGCACCGGTCCCGGCGGCAGCGGCCAGCGCCGCCGAGCTGGAGCGCGTGACGATCACCACCGGCACGCGCAGCGCGAAGGCGGTCGACAAGATCGCCGGTGCGATCACGGTGGTCTCGAAAGAGGAACTGGCGCAGACACTGGCGGTCACCGAAGATGCGACCGCCGTGCTGGCGCGCACGGTGCCGGGCTATTCGGAGTCGTCGCAGGCGATGAGCAACACCGGCGAGAACCTGCGCGGCCGGATCGCGTTGCGCCTGTTCGACGGCGTGCCGCAAGGCTCGCCGCTGCGCGAAGGCACGCGCAACGCCACGTTCACCGACATGGGCATCGTCGGCCGCATCGAGGTCATCAACGGGCCGTCGGCCTCGGAAGGCATCGGCGCGGCGGGCGGCATCATCAACTACATCTCGTCGGTTCCGACCACGCCGGGCAACCAGTTCACGTTGACGACCCGCTACACCAGCCAGTTCCACGATGACAGCGGCGGCTGGAAGATCGGCGGCCTGTTCACCCACAAGGACGCCGCCTTCGACGTGATCGCCGCGGTCTCGCACATCGAACGCGGCATCAGCTACGACGCCCACGGCCGGCGCGTCGGCCTGAACACGAGCGGGTCGACCTCCGACTCGAAGGCCGACAACGGCTTCTTCAAGGCCGGCCTGAATTTCGGCGACGGCAACGACCAGCGCGTCCAGTTTTCGGTCAGCAAGTTCAAGATCAAGGGCAACGGCAACTACCACCAGGTCGACGGCAATCGCGCCACCGGTGAGACCAACACCGCCGAGCCCGGCGGCGTGCACGGCACCCTGGCCGAATTGAACGACTTCTCGCAGGGTCAGCTTTCCTATCTGCACAACAACCTGTTCGGCGGCGTCTTCACGCTTTCCGTCTATTACGCCGACCAGGCGATGCGCTATCCCGCCGAGAACGGCGACGACCGCCAAGACCCGCTGATCGCACCCCTCGGCACCTTGTGGGACCAGTCCGAAGTGCGCTCGAAGAAGAAGGGCCTGCGCACCTCGTACGCGCACCAGGATTCGTTCGGCCTGATCGGCCTGGAGCTGCGCGCCGGCCTCGATCTGGCGCAGGACAAGGCCGATCAACGGCTGGCCGTGACCGATCGCCTGTGGGTGCCGCCGATGACCTACAAGAGCGTGGCGCCCTGGGTGCAGGTGTCGTACGACATCGGTCCGATCACACTGTCGGGCGGCTATCGCCACGAGGCGGGCAAGCTCAACGTCGACTCGTACACGACGACCTATTTCCGCAAACGCCGCGATGTCGAGGGCGGCCAGCTCGACTACCAGTCCGACCTGCCGAACCTGGGTGCGGTCTGGCGCATCGGGGCGGGCTGGTCGATGTTCGTGTCGAGCGGCAAGGGCTTCACGTTGCCGAACGTCGGCATCCCGCTGCGCAATGTGAGTGTGATCGGCCAGTCGGTCACCGGCATCCTCGACCTGCAGGCGGTGACGGTCAAGAACAACGAGATCGGCGTCAACTGGCGCGGCGCGATGGGCAACTTCAGTGCCTCGTACTACGAGTCGAAATCCCGGCTCGGGCAGTCGCTCTCGATCGACCCGGTCACCAACGACTTCGTGTTGAACCGGGTGCCGGTCAACATCAAGGGCTTGGAGTTGTCGGGCGACGTGACACTCAACAGGCAATGGAAGGCCAGCGCGATCTACGCACACATGGTCGGCAAGACCTGGTTCACGAAAGACGGCCCGCTCGACAAGAATCTGGGCGTACTCGACATCAACCCCGACAAGATCGGCCTGTCGGTTACCTGGAAGCCGATGCCACAGTTCGACGTGACGCTCGGCTCGACGACCCTGCTGTCGCGCGACCTGAACGAAGGCGCTGCGGTGCCCGAGCACACCAAGGGCTACACGCTGTTCGACCTGGGCGCCAACTACGATCTCGGCAAATATGGCAAGCTCACCGCGGGCATCGAGAACGTGACCAACAAGTTCTACATCCTGAGCTGGTCGCAAGTCACCGGGTTCCGCAACTACTGGTCGGGCCGCGGCCGGGTGTTCTCGCTGTCCCATTCGATCACGTTCTGATCAGCACCCAGCGCACCGAGGGGCGGCGCGTTCGCGCCTGACTCTGACGTCATGAAACTGATCGCGTCCCTGCTGTGTTCGCTGGCCTGTGCCGGCCCGTGGGCGGTGGCGCAACCGACGCTCGCGACGGCATCGCCATTGCCCGTCGCCGCAGCCGCGACCGAAGGCTTCGAAGCGACACGACTGGCGCGCCTGCCCGCCTTCCTGCAGACCGCCACCGACGCGCGCGGCTACTTGGGCGCGGTGATGCTGATCGCGCGCCACGGCAAGCTGGTGCAGTGGCAGGCCGTTGGCTCGCGCGATCTGGCGCGGCGCGAGCCGATGGCAAGGGACGCGATCTTTCGCCTCTACTCGATGACCAAGCCAATCGCCAGCGTCGCGGCGCTGATGCTGGTGGAAGAAGGTCGCCTCGGGCTCGACGACCCGGTCGCGCGCCACCTGCCGGCGTTCGCGAACCTGCGTCTGTTCGGGGACGGCACGGTGGGTGCACCCGCGCGCACGTTGACGATTCGCCACCTGCTGACGCATACCGCCGGGTTCGCGACCGGCGGCGGGCTCGACGCGGGTTTCGATGCTGCGACGCGACTGCTGACCCGCGCCGACCTGCCGCAGTCTGTCGACCTGAACGACTTCGCCACACGCGTTGCCGGCGTGCCGCTGGGCGCCGAGCCGGGCACGCGCTTCGGCTACGACGGCGTCAACACCGAAGTGCTCGCCCGCGTCGTCGAGGTCGCGAGCGGCGAGCGCTTCGACGCATTCCTGCAGCGCCGCATCTTCGCGCCGCTGCGCATGGTCGACACCGGCTTTGCGGTGCCGCCAGACGCGCGTACACGCATCGCCGCGATCACCACGATGGGCCCTGACAACGTGCTGGTGGCATTGCCCGGCCCGCAGACCCGCCTGCCCGGTGAATCGCTCAGGGCGTACCCGAGCGGCGCCGGCGGCCTGTACTCGACCGGCCCGGATTACCTGCGCTTTTGCCAGATGCTGCTGAACGGCGGCACGCTCGACGGCGCGCAATTACTGAAGCGCGAGACGGTCATGCTGATGATGCAGGACCAGCTCGCGTCGATGACACCGCCGCTCGCCGGGCCGACCTCGCTCGCCACCGGAGAAGGCTTCGGCCTCGGCGGCTCGGTCGTCACCGACCCTGCCCGACGCGGCCGGCGCGCGTCGCTCGGCGCGTTCGGCTGGTCGGGTGCGGCATCAACGTACTTCACCATCGACCCGAAAGAAGGAATGATCGCGATCCTGCTGCTGCAGCATCTGCCGCGCGATGATGTGGCCGATCTGCCGAAGCTCGGCAGCCCTTTCTACAACCTCGTCTATCAGGCTCTCGAATGAAAACGCGCGCTGACTCGCCCCGCTCGCTGCCCCCCGATGGCACGGCCAGCCCCTTGGCCGGCCCGGCGGGCTCGACATGATCCTTGTCGCCGGCTCGGCCAACCTCGACTTCGTCGTGCGCGCGGCGCACATCCCGGCACCGGGTGAAACCGTGCTCGGGCGCGAGTTCAAGACCTTCCCCGGTGGCAAGGGCGCGAACCAGGCCGTGGCCTGCGCGCGCGCCGGCGGCGCGACGACGCAGATGCTGCTGGCGCTCGGCAGTGACGCGTTCGCGGCGCCGATCGAGGCCTCGCTGCGCGACGCTGGGGTGGCGCTGCACATCGTGCGCTGCGTCGACGAGCCGACCGGCACCGCGTTCATCTGCGTCTCGGACGATGCCGAGAACGCGATCACGGTTGCGCCGGGCGCGAACGCATCGCTGCAGCCCCGCGACCTGCCGGCGCTCACCGGCGTGACGCACCTGCTGCTGCAGCTCGAAACCCCGCTCGACAGCGTGACCGCGTTCGCCTGCCGCGCCCGCGCCGCCGGTGTGACGGTGGTGCTGAACGCCGCGCCGGCGCAGGCCCTGCCCGCCGCGCTGCTGGCCGCCGTCGATGTGCTGATCGTCAACAAGGGCGAGCTCGCGGCGATCACGAAAGTGCCCGACGACATCGACGCAGCGCTCGCCCCTCTCGACGTGCCGTGCGTGATCGTCACGCTCGGCGCCCACGGCTGCCGCGCGCGCGACGCCGGCAGCGTCATCGAGCAGCCGGCGTTCGCGGTGCAGGCCGTCGACACCACCGCCGCCGGGGACACCTTCTGCGGCGCGCTCGTGGCCGCGTTGAGCGAGGGTGCAGCACTCGCGCGCGCGCTGCGCCGTGCCAGCGCCGCCGCGGCGATCGCCTGCACGCGGCTCGGCGCGCAGGCGAGCATCCCGACGCGCGACGAGGTCGACGCATTCCTTCAATCCCATCCGGTACCGCATGGCTGAGTACAAGTTCTCCCACGTCACCACCGGCCGCTACCTGCCGACGCCGGGCAAGGCGCCCGGCTGGCCGTTCGCCGAAATCGGCCACTGGAAAATGGACGTCGGCGGCAGCGCCGACGACTGGATCCGCGACCTGCTCGACTGGCGGCGCGAACACCTGATCCGCATCGGCTACGACGACGCCAACTACCGCCGCCCCGAGCTGCAGTGGGCCCAGCGCAATTTCGTGCACGCCCAGATGATGGTCGAGGACCGCTACTTCTTCGACCCGGTGAGCGGCGAGTACACCGTCGACCGTTACCTCGACGACCTGATCGCACGCTTCGGCGGCATCGACAGCGTGCTGATCTGGTATGTCTACCCGAACATCGGCATCGACGATCGGAACCAGACCGAACTCGCGCACGATCTGCCCGGCGGGCTCGAAGGCCTGCGCTGCGCCATCGATGCCTTCCACCGCCGCGGCGTGCGCGTGTTCCTGCC
>JANXVK010000644.1 GCA_025351675.1 Rhizobacter sp. | reverse complement strand
AGCGCCGGCAGCATCGCGCGCACGGTTTGCGGCAGAAAGTCTTCGGGCTTGCGCTTGCCGCTCGCCTGCGGCAGCGCGTTCGCCCACAGCCGCAGCACGCGGTACTCGTGCTGCGGCAGGGCGCCGTGCGTGCGCAGGCGTTGGCGAATGGATTCGATCTGCATGGGCTGGCGAGTTTAGGCGCCAGCCGCGAAAACCTCAGTTCTTCGGCCGGATCGCGTCGGCCGTGCCCTGGATGAAGGCCTGCAGCTTGGCCACGTCCTCCGGCTTCAGCTTGCCGGTGAAGTCGGGCATGCCTTGCTGCGTGAACGGCCCGTTGAAGATCATGCCGCTGAGGTTGGTGAGCATCTCCGCACTGATGTAGCCCGGGTTCTTGATATTGCCGCCGCGGTCGACCCCCGGGCACGCCGTGGCAGAACACGCAGTTGTTGACGCAGAGCATCGTTCCTTCCTGCACATGCGCCGGGTCGTACTTCACGCCAGCCACCAGCGGGCCGATCTGGTACTTGCTGACGTCGGGCGCTGCGGCGGTGCCGCCGATCACGAAGGTGTAGACCGTCCCCGGCCCCTCGTTGTCGTTGGCGCGCTGCGCCTGGCCGTAGACGCCGCCCCAGCCGACCGCGATTGAGACGTACTGCTGGCCGTCGACCTCGTACGTCGACGGCGCGGCAACCACGCTCGTGCCCACCGCCGTCTCCCAAAGCTTCTCGCCGCTCTTCGCGTTGTAGGCGATGAAGCGGCCGTCGGCCGTGCCCTGGAACACGAGGTTGCCGGCGGTCGTGAGCGTGCCACCGTTCCACGGCGAGATCTGCTCGACGCGCCAGGCCTCTTTCTGCGCGACCGGGTCCCACGCGATCAGGCGGCCGAAGGGCTTGCTCTTCGGTGGCACTGCGTTCGCGAACTTGCCTGTGTTCCAGCCCATGCCTGCCATCGGCTGGCCCGGCTTGTTGGAATTCATCGACCAGTTCTTGTCGTCAGCCAGGTTCAGCGGGATGTTCTGTGCCGGCAGATAGGCCAGACCGGTCATCGGGCTGTACGACATCGGGTGCCAGTTGTGCGCGCCGTACGGACCGGGGATGCTGTCGCTCGGCGTCTCGCCGGTACGGGCCTCGGCGGTCTCGATCGGCCGGCCCTTCGCGTCGTAGCCGCTGGCCCAGTTCACGTCGACGAAGTTCTTCGGCGAGATGAAGTGGCCGTTGGTGCGATCGACGACAAAGAAGAAGCCGTTCTTCGGCGCATGCAGGATCACCTTGCGCGCCTTGCCGTCGATCTTGATGTCGGCCAGGATCATCGGCTGAGTCGAGGTGTAGTCCCAGTTGTCGCCCGGCGTCTCCTGGCAATGCCAGACGTACTTGCCGGTGTCGGGGTTCAACGCGACGATCGAGGCCAAAAACAAGTTGTCGCCGCCCTTCGGGCTGCGCTTGTCCCGTGCCCACGGCGAGCCGTTGCCGGTGCCGACGTAGAGCAGATTCAGCGCCGCATCAAACGCCATCGTGTCCCACGGCGTGCCGCCGCCCCCGGCCTCCCAGTACTTGTTGCTCGGGTCCCAGGTTTTCGCGGCCATCTTCATGGCCTCGTTCTCGTACGGCAGCGCCGGGTCGCCCGGCACCGTGAAGAAGCGCCAATTCTGTTTGCCGCTGGCGGCGTCGCAGGCGGTGATGTAGCCGCGCACGCCGAAATCGGCGCCGCCTTGGCCGATTAGCACGTTGCCCTTGACGACGCGCGGCGCGCCGGTGATCGTGTACGAGCGCTTCTTGTCGATCAGCGTGTCGACCTCCCACACCGATTTGCCGGTCGCTGCATCGAGCGCGATCAGGCGGCCGTCGCAGGCGCCGACATAAACCTTGCCCTTGTAGAGCGCGACGCCGCGGTTGACCACATCGCAGCAACCCTTGAAGCCGATCTTGCGGTCGACCTTCGGGTCAAAGCTCCACAGGCGCTTGCCGGTGCGCACGTCGACCGCGTGCACCACGCTCCACGACGCGGTGACGTACATATCGAGGTGGAGGATCGCGACCGCGGGGCCCACGATCAACAAGGTAGTTTCCCGGGGGCGCAATGTGTTCCGATTCATGCCAGATTCCGCCCGCATGACCGGCCACCCGCTTTTGCACTGCAGCAATTCACCTTGCCGAGGGCCGGCGAGCGTGGCGCTGGCGTTCTGATGCCGGCTTCTGCCACACTGCACAGCGAACTTGATCGGAGAAACTTCTTGGATCAGCGACCTCACCCCAGCCCGCTGCCGCCGCAGCCCTTCTTCTCGACGCCGCAGCAGCGCCTCGCGCTCGCGCGCCAGCGCTATTTCGAGGACGGCGTGCGGCCGTCGGGCCTCGTCAGCGAAGGCGTGATCCAGTCTTGGTCGCGCTGCGTGCAGAGCCACCGTGATCCGGTCGAGCACATCGCGTTCAACCCGGTCACGCCCAGCCGCGTGCACTCGGCCCTGGCGCGCAGCCAGATCCTGCTGCAGGCGGCCGCCACCGACCTCGACCAGCTCGAACACACGCTCGCCGGCACCGCCTGCACCGCGATCCTGACCGACCCGCAAGGCGTGGTCGTGCATGCGACGCGCTCCGCCGCCGACCACGGCGAGGTGCTGGTGCCGCTGGCGCGGCGCGTCGGCGTGAACCTCGACGAAGAGCACATCGGTACCGGCGCACCGGGGATCACGCTGCGCACCGGCCAGCCCTGCCTCGTGCTCGGCGGCGAACACTTCTTCGGCCACCTGCAGGTGCTGCACTGCGCGGCCGCGCCGATCCGCGACGTGAGCGGGCGGATTGCCGCGGTGCTCGATCTCACCTCCGAGGGTTGCGCTTTCGGCTTCGACGCCGCGGCGGTCGTCGCGCTGTATGCGACCACGATCGAGAACCAGCTGCTGCGGGCGCAATCGCGCGAGCACATCGTCGTGCACCTGCAGACCACGCCGGCGCTGCTCGGCACGCCGATGGAGGGCCTCGCGGGGCTGGATGCGAACGGCCGCATCGCGTGGATCAACAACGTCGGCGCGCGCCTGCTCGGCGTCGCGCAGGGCGACACCGGGCTGCACGCCGACGAGGTCTTCGGCATCACGACGAACCGGCTCGCGCTGTTGACGCGCTCCGCGAACGCCGCGCTGCACCGCTTGCCGAACGGGCTGAACGTGTGGGTCGCGGCGCGCATGCAGGCGCGCGATGGAGCCGGGCCGCTGTTCCAGCTGCAGGCGCCGGCGATGCCCGAGCCGGCCGAAGTCCACACCGCCGCGCCCGCGTCGGTCGGCACGCTGCGCGACAGCGACCGGCATCTGATCGTGCAGACTTTGGAGGCCTGCGAAGGCAACGTCTCGAAGGCGGCGCGCAAGCTCGGCGTCTCGCGCGGGCTGGTCTACCGGCATCTGAAGCAGACGCAGGGCGCGCCGGGCAGCGGCTGAAGCGCCACCGATAATGTCGCGATGCAAGTGTTTCGCGGCTTTCACCACCCCGGCATCGCGCCCGCCTGCGCGCTCACGATCGGGAATTTCGACGGCGTGCATCGCGGCCACCAGGCGATGCTGGCGCTGCTGAAGTCGGAGGCCGAGCACCGGGGCCTGCCGAGCTGCGTGATGACCTTCGAGCCGCACCCGCGCGACTACTTCGCCACCGTGGCCGGCAAACCCGACCTCGCGCCGGCGCGCATCGCGACGCTGCGCGACAAGCTCGGCGAGCTGCATCGCTGCGGCATCGACCAGGTTGTCGTGCTGCGCTTCGACCGGGCCTTCGCCGCGCAATCGCCGCAGGCCTTCATCGACGACGTGCTGGTGCGCGGCCTCGGCACGAAATACGTGCTGGTCGGCGACGACTTCCGCTTCGGCGCGAAGCGCGCCGGCGATTACGCGATGCTCGACGCCGCCGGCCAGCAGGCCGGCTTCGACGTTGCGCGCATGAACAGCTACGAGGTGCGCGGGCTGCGCGTGTCGAGTTCAGCGGTGCGCGAAGCGCTCGCGGGGGGCGACATGGCGAGCGCGGCCGCTCTGCTCGGGCGGCCGTACAGCATCAGCGGTCACGTGGTCCACGGCGAGAAGCTGGGCCGAAGCCTCGGAGCGAGCGCGCCAGGCGGCGACGACGGCTTCCGCACGCTGAACCTGCGTTTCAGCCACCCGAAACCCGCTGCGCTCGGCATCTACGCGGTGCGTGTCCACGGCCTGACGCGGCCGCCGCTCGATGGCGTCGCCAGCCTCGGCAAGCGCCCGACCGTCGACGACAGCGGCCGCGTGCTGCTCGAGACCTACGTGCTCGGTTGGCCCGCCGCGCTCGGCGCCGACGGGGGCTACGGTAAACTCATTCGCGTGGAACTGCTGCACAAACTTCGCGACGAAGCCCGCTACGACGGGCTGCCGGCGCTCTCCAAAGCGATCGAGAAAGACGTGGCCGATGCGCGCGCCTGGTTGGCTTCACAGCCGAGCGCCCACGCCGCCGAAAACCGCCAGACCAGCCGCGACCGAATTATTTGACGGGCACCCTGCCCGCCGATCTCTCGAATCGCGCCCGCCGCAGATGCGGGTTTCACCTCTGATTCGCTGCCCGTCGCGGGCACCGAGTTGCACCCATCGAGCGCCACCATGTCGACCCCGGATAGCACCCAGAAGACCGATTACCGATCCACGCTGAACCTGCCCGACACGCCCTTCCCGATGCGCGGCGACCTGCCCAAGCGCGAGCCGGGTTGGGTCAAGGAGTGGACCGACCAAGGCATCTACCAGCGCCTGCGCCAGGCCCGCATCGGCCAGCCGCGTTTCGTGCTGCACGACGGCCCGCCGTATGCCAACGGCACGCTGCACGTTGGCCACGCCGCGAACAAGATCCTGAAGGACATGATCGTAAAAGCGCGCCAGCTCAAGGGCATGGACGCGCGCTACACGCCGGGCTGGGATTGCCACGGCCTGCCGATCGAGAACCAGATCGAGAAGACCTTCGGCCGCAAGCTCGAACGCGCTGACGTGCAGGCGAAGAGCCGCGCGTATGCGGGCGAGCAAATCGCGCAGCAGATGGCCGACTTCAAGCGCGTCGGCGTGTTGGGTGATTGGGATCATCCGTACCGCACGATGGATTTCGGCAACGAGGCGAACGAGATCCGCGTGCTCAAGAAGATCATCGAGCGCGGCTTCGTCTACCGCGGCCTGAAGCCGGTGTACTGGTGCTTCGACTGCCACTCGTCGCTGGCCGAGTTCGAGATCGAGTACGCCGACAAGAAATCGCAGACGGTCGACGTCGCGTTCCTCGCCGCCGAGCCGATCAAGCTCGCGGCGGCGTTCGGATTGCCCTCTCTTTCGAAGGGCATCGCGAAAGACGCGTTCGCGGTGATCTGGACCACGACCGCGTGGACGATCCCTGCCAACCAGGCGCTCAACGTCGGCCCGGCAATCGAGTATTCGCTGGTCGACACCGAACGCGGCCTGCTGATCCTCGCCAGCGCGCTCGTCCTCAAGTGCCTCGCGCGTTACGACCTCGCAGGCACGGTGATCGCGACGACCACCGGCGAGAAGCTCGAAGGCCTGAACTTCCGGCATCCGCTCGCGCACGTCGATTCGGGCTACGACCGCCTCTCGCCGGTCTACGCAGCCGACTACGCGACCGACGACGACGGCACCGGCATCGTCCACTCGTCGCCGGCCTACGGCATCGAAGACTTCAACTCCTGCCGCGCGCACGGCCTGGCGCTCGACGACATCCTGAACCCGGTGCCGGGCGACGGCCGCTATGAAGCGAGCCTGCCGCTGTTCGGCGGCCTGAACATCTGGAAGGCCGCACCGCTGGTTGCCGACGCGCTGCGCGACGCCGGGCGCCTGTTCGCGACCGCTGCGCTCACGCACAGCTACCCGCACTGCTGGCGCCACAAGACGCCGGTGATCTACCGCGCCGCGGCGCAGTGGTTCGTGCGCATGGACGAAGCCGCCCCGGGAACCGCCGGTGTGTTCGCGAAAGCGACGCCCGCGAAGACCCTGCGCCAGACCGCGCTCGCCGCGATCGAGGAGACGAGTTTCTACCCGGAGAACGGCAAGGCGCGACTGCACGACATGATCGCGAACCGGCCCGACTGGTGCATCAGTCGTCAGCGCAACTGGGGCGTGCCGCTGCCGTTCTTCCTGCACAAGGAGACCGGCGAGCTGCACCCCGACACGATGGCGCTGATCGACCGCGCGGCCGACATCGTGCAGCAAGGAGGCGTCGAGGCCTGGTCGAAGCTGACCGCCGCCGACGTGCTCGGCGTTGATGCCGAAAATTCGGCGTCGCAGTACACCAAAGTCAACGACATCCTCGATGTCTGGTTCGACTCCGGCTCGACCTTCTTCCACGTCTTGCGCGGCAGTCACCCCGGCGTCACGAGCGAAGAAGGCCCGGAAGCCGACCTCTACCTCGAAGGCCACGACCAGCACCGCGGCTGGTTCCACTCTTCTCTGCTGATCGCCTGCGCGATGGGAGACCACGCGCCCTACCGCGGCCTGCTGACGCACGGCTTCACGGTCGACGGTTCGGGCCGCAAGATGAGCAAGAGCGTTGGCAACTACATCTCGCTGCAGGATTCGGTGCAGAAGCGTGGCGCCGAGATCATCCGCCTGTGGTGCGCCGCGACCGACTACTCGGGCGACCTGGGCATCGACGAGAAGATCCTCGACCGGGTCGTCGACTCGTACCGCCGCATCCGCAACACGCTGCGCTTTTTGCTCGCGAACACGAGCGACTTCGACGCCGCGACAGACGCCGTGCCGCTCGGCGAGCTGCTCGAGATCGACCGCTGGGCGCTGGCCCGCGCGGCGCAGTTCCAGGACGAGGTGCTCGCGCACTACGAGGTCTACGAGTTCCATCCTGTGGTCGCCAAGCTGCAGGTCTTCTGCAGCGAAGACCTCGGCGCGTTCTACCTCGACGTGCTGAAGGATCGCCTCTACACGACCGCGCCGAAGAGCGTGGCGCGCCGCTCGGCGCAGACCGCGCTGTGGCACATCACCCACGCGATGCTGCGCTGGATGGCGCCGTTCCTGAGCTTCACGGCCGAAGAGGCGTGGAAGGTGGTCGCACCGGCGAGCTCGACGTCAAGTTCGACGTCAGAGAAGTCGGTCTCGATCTTCACCGAGACCTACAGCGACACCCGCACCTGGGGCGGTGACGAGTTGCTCGCGAAGTGGGCGCGCATCCGCGCGATCCGCGACGTGGCGAACAAGGAGATCGAGGCGGTGCGCACGGCGGGCCAGGTCGGCTCCTCGTTGCAGGCGAACCTGACGATCGGCGCGAACGCGGCCGACCACGCGCTGCTCGCGTCGCTCGGCGAAGACCTGCGCTTCGTCACGATCACGTCGAAGGCTGCGCTGTCGACCGCGACCGAGCTGCATGTCGGGGTCACGCCGTCAACCTCGACCAAGTGCGAGCGCTGCTGGCACTACCGCGACGACGTGGGTGCCGATGCGGCACACCCGACGATCTGCGGGCGTTGTGTCAGCAATTTGGCCGGTGTCGGCGAAACCCGCACCATCGCCTGACGAACCACAACACCATGGCAACCAAAAAATCCGGCAGCGCGATGCTGCCTTGGTTCGGCATCGCCGCCGTCGTGATCCTGTTCGACCAGATCACGAAGGCGATGATCCTGAAGACGATGGCGATCGGCGACAGCCACACCGTCACCTCGTTCTTCAACATCGTGCACTGGCGCAACACCGGCGCGGCGTTCTCGTTCCTGCACGCGTCGTCGGGCTGGCAGCGCTGGCTGTTCATCGGCCTGGCGCTCGTGGCGGTCGTCTTCATCGTCTGGATGCTGGCGCGCCACGGCGGCGAGCGCTTGTTCAGCTGGGCCTTGGCGCTGATCCTCGGCGGCGCGATCGGCAACGTGATCGACCGGCTGCTGCACGGCTCGGTCGTCGACTTCATCCAGCTGCACTGGAACGGCGCCGCCTTCCCGTCGTTCAATGTCGCCGACAGCGCGATCACGGTCGGCGCCGCGCTGCTGATCCTGGACGAGCTGATGCGGGTGCGGCGCGGCCGATAGGCCCGGTCGCGGCTTT
>JANXVK010000639.1 GCA_025351675.1 Rhizobacter sp. | reverse complement strand
GCCAGCCAGATCAGGCCGGCCGAGTTGGTGGAGACGAGCGCCTGCAGCACCGAGAGCTTGGCGTAGAAGCCAGCCGTGGGCGGCAAGCCGGCGAGCGAAAGCATGAAGATCGTCATCACGACCGCGAACCACGGGCTGCGGCGGGCCAGACCCTTCAGGTCATCGATCTCTTCGGCCTCGAAGCCCTGACGCGAGAGCAGCATGATCATGCCGAAGGTGCCGAGCGTGGTGAGCACATAGGTCACCATGTAGAACATCGACGAGCTGTAGGCATTGCCGGCCGACAGTGTGTTGCCATTGACCACGCCGGAGCACAGGCCGAGCAACACGAAGCCCATCTGCGCGATGCTCGAATAGGCAAGCATCCGCTTCAAGTTGGTCTGCGCGATCGCGACGATGTTGCCGAGCAGCATCGAGCCGACCGCGAGCACGACCAGCATCTGCTGCCAGTCGGCTGCGCGCCCGAGCATGCCTTCGACCAGCAGGCGGATCGTGATCGCGAACGCGGCGAGCTTCGGCGCCGCGCCGATCAGCAGCGTGACCGCGGTCGGTGCGCCGTGGTACACGTCGGGCACCCACATGTGAAACGGCACCGCGCCAAGCTTGAACGCGAGACCGGCGACGATGAACACGACCGCCAGGATCATCACGCCCTGGTTCGGCAGGCCGGTGCCGATGCGATTGAAGACCTCGGGAATGTCGAGCGAGCCGGTGGCGCCGTACATCATCGACAGGCCGTAGAGCAGGAAGCCGCTGGCGAGCGCGCCGAGCACGAAGTATTTCATCGCGGCCTCGGTCGCGTCGCCATCGTCGCGGCGCATCGCCGTCAGCGCATACAGGCTCAGCGTCATCAGCTCGAGGCCGAGGTAGACGACGAGGAAGTTGTTCGCCGACAGCATCACGCAGGTGCCGAGCAGCGAGAACATGCTCAGCGTAAACAGTTCGCCTTTCAGCATGTCGCGCT
The DNA here is from genome assembly GCA_025351675.1 of Rhizobacter sp. Classification (GTDB taxonomy): domain Bacteria; phylum Pseudomonadota; class Gammaproteobacteria; order Burkholderiales; family Burkholderiaceae_C; genus LMDS01. Next base: position 2,967 of record JANXVK010000639.1, on the reverse strand, counting down.
CGGCCGCGTACGGCCGCGCGTAGACCAGTGTGACCATCACCGCGAGGGTCGCGAACAGGCCGAGCAAATGGCCCATCGGATCGGCGACGACCATGCGCTGCATCGCGTACACCGTGTCGCCGGCGTTGAACGCGATCAGGTGCAAGGCGGCGACGACGGCGAGCGAAACCTGGGTCAGCAGGTAGGTCGGCAGGCGCCTCGGGTGATCGGACCAGAGGTCGACCAGCAAGATCACGAGCGTGCACGCGAGCAGGACGATCTCGGGGCGGATGGCAAGCCAGTTCATTGAATTCATGGCTCTCTTACTGTGCGGGGATCTTGCTGACCGCCACGTGCTTCAGCAGGTTGTCCACCGAGACGTGCATCACGTCGGTGAACGGCTTCGGGTAGATGCCCATGACGAGCACGGCCAGCGCGAGCACGGCCAGCATGCCGAACTCGCGGGCGTTGATGTCGGTCAGCGCGCGCACGTGGTCGTTCGCGATCGGGCCGAAGTAGACGCGCTTGACCATCCACAGCGTGTAGGCGGCGCCGGTGATAAGCGCCGTCGCGGCGATGAAGCCGAGCCAGAAGTTGTACTTCACGGCGCCCAGGATCACCATCCACTCGCCGACGAAGCCGGCCGTGCCCGGCAGGCCGCAATTGGCCATCGCGAACAGCACCGCAAACGCGGCGAACCTGGGCATCGTGTTGGCCACGCCGCCATACGCCGCGATCTCGCGCGAGTGCACGCGGTCGTAGAGCACGCCGATGCACAGGAACATCGCGCCCGAGACGAAGCCGTGCGAGATCATCTGCACGATGCCGCCCGCCATGCCGAGTTCGTTGAAGATGAAGAAGCCGAAGGTCACGAAGCCCATGTGCGCGATCGACGAATACGCGACCAGCTTCTTCATGTCCTGCTGGACCAGCGCGACGAAGCCGATGTAGACGACCGCGATCAGCGACAGCGCGATGATGAAATGCGCCCAGTAATGCGACGCGTCGGGCGTGATCGGCAGCGAGAACCGCAGGAAGCCGTAGGCGCCGAGCTTCAGCATGATCGCCGCCAGAACGACCGAGCCGCCGGTGGGCGCCTCGACGTGCGCATCGGGCAGCCAAGTGTGCACCGGCCACATCGGCACCTTGACCGCGAACGCGAGGAAGAACGCGAAGAACAGGTAGCTCTGCTGCGTCATCGTCAGCGGCAGCTTGTGCCACGCGAGGATGTCGAAGCTGCCACCCGACTTGTAGTACAAAAAGATCAGCGCGACCAGCATCAGCAACGAGCCGGCCAGCGTGTACAGAAAGAACTTGAACGCGGCGTAGACGCGCCGCGGCCCGCCCCAGACGCCGATGATCAAATACATCGGGATCAGCGTGGCCTCGAAGAAGACGTAGAACAGCAGGCCGTCGAGCGCGGCGAAGACGCCGATCATCAGGCCCGACAGGATCAGGAACGCGCCCATGTACTGGTTCACGCGATCGGTGATCACCTCCCACGCGGCGATCACGACGATCACGGTGATGAACGCGGTCAGCGGCACGAACCACATCGACAGGCCGTCGACCCCGAGGTGGTAGTTGACGTTGAAGCGCTCGATCCAGCCGAACCTCTCGACGAACTGCATCGCCGCTGTGCCGTTGTCGAACCCGGAAATCAGCGGCAGCGTGACGATGAAGCTCACCAGCGAAGCGGCCAGCGCGGCCCAGCGCGCGAGGCCGCCATTGGTGTCACGGCCGAACGCGAGCAGCAGCACACCGAAAAGTATCGGCAGCCAGATCGCGAAACTCAACAAACCCATGTTCTTCTTCTCCGTGCGGGTTACTTGGGCGCCGAGCCGAGCAAGAACGGCCACAGCTGCCAGGTCATCAACCCGATCACGCCGACAATCATCACCAGCGCATAGAAATACAGGTAGCCGCTTTGCAGCCGGCGGCCGAGTACCGCGATGGCACCGACCGTGCGCGCCGAACCGTGGATCAGCACGCCGTCGATCAAGCCTTCGTCGCCGCCCTTCCACAGGCCACGGCCGGTGACACGCGCCAAGCGTGCAATGACGTTCTCGTTGAACCAGTCGAGGTAGTACTTGTTCTCGAGCAACTGGTAGATGAAGCCGACCCTTGCCTTGATCGCTGCGGGAATGGCCGGGTTGACGATGTAGAACCAGTACGACATCGCGACACCGGCGACCGCGAGCCAGAACGGCAGGGCCGTCAGCGCGTGGATCGCCATCGCGCTGGCGCCGTGGAACTCCTTCGCCAGCTCTGCCATCGCCGGGTGCGCCGCGGCATTGACGACGATCGCGCCCTTGAAGAACTCGCCGTAAAGCATCGGGCCGATGGTCAGGAAGCCGATGATCACCGAGGGGATGGCGAGCGCGACCAGCGGCACCCAGACGACGGCCGGGGACTCGTGCGGCACATGCGGCTGGTGATGATGGCCGTGATCGTCATCGTGATGGTCGTGCTCACCCGAGTCCGGCACTGGAAACGGCTTGTGGCGGAAGTTCTCCTTGCCGTGAAAGACCAGGAAGTACATCCGGAACGAATAGAACGCCGTGACGAACACGCCGGCCGCGACCGCGAAGTACGCAAATCCCGAACCCCACAGATGGCTCGCATGCACCGCCTCGATGATGCTGTCCTTCGAGTAGAAGCCGGAGAACAACGGTGTGCCGATCAGCGCCAGCGAGCCCAGCAGCGCGGTGATCCAGGTGATCTTCATGTACTTGCGCAGGCCACCCATGTTGCGGATGTCCTGGTCATGGTGCATGCCGATGATCACCGAGCCGGCGGCGAGGAACAGCAGCGCCTTGAAGAACGCGTGCGTCATCAGGTGGAACACCGCGACAGAGTAGGCCGACGCACCGAGTGCGACCGTCATGTAGCCGAGCTGGCTCAGCGTGGAGTACGCCACCACACGCTTGATGTCGTTCTGGATCATGCCGAGAAAGCCCATGAAGAGCGCGGTGATCGCGCCGATCA
>JANXVK010000631.1 GCA_025351675.1 Rhizobacter sp. | reverse complement strand
CAAAGGTCGACGGCCGCCTGATCGGCACGGTGCTGCTCGGTTTCGCTGGCGTCGCGATGATCCTGCGGCCGACGATCGAGCACGACCAGCTCTGGCACGGCCTGATCGGCCTGCTCTCGGGGATGATTTCGGCGACCGCCTACCTGCAGGTCACGGCCCTCGCGCGCGCCGGCGAGCCGGAAATGCGCATCGTCTTCTACTTCTCGCTCGGCGGCGCGATCTTTGGCTTGGTCACGACGCTGTTCAGCGGCATCCATCAGCACTCGCTGAAGGGCGCGGCGCTGCTGCTCGCCGTGGGGCTGCTCGCGACCGTCGCGCAGCTGCTGATGACGCGCGCCTACAGCACTGGCCGCACGCTGGTGATCGCGAGCCTGCAGTACCTCGGCATCGCGTTCTCGTTCGGCTACGGCGTGCTGCTGTTCGCCGACCGCGTGACCTGGATGGCCTTGGCCGGCATGATCCTGATCGTCGGCGCCGGCCTCGCCGCCACCTTGCTGCGTGCCCGCAGCAGCGCGCCCGAAACCGCCAACGCCCCGCTGGAGCCTTGATGCCATGCCGTACACGACGCTGATTTCTGTCGATGAACTCCGCGCCGCGCTCGCCGCCGGCGACAACATCGTGCTCGTCGATACCGGCTTCGACCTCGCCGACACGAACGCCGGCGAAGCGAGCTGGCGCGCCGCCCACCTGCCGGGCGCCCTCTACTTGCACCTCGACCGCGACCTGTGCGGTGCGAAGACCGGCACGAACGGCCGGCATCCACTGCCGTCGCGTGTCGACTTCGCCACGACGCTCGGCCGCGTCGGCATCACACCGGCGACGCAGGTCATCGCGCTCGACCGCCAGGGCGGCATGTACGCCGCGCGGCTGTGGTGGATGCTGCGCTGGATGGGCCACGAGAGCGTCGCGGTGCTCGATGGCGGCGTCGCCGCGTGGACTGCTTCGGGCGGCGCGCTCGTGACGGAGGAACCGAAACCGGTCGCAGCAGCGCCCTACCCTGATCGCAGACCGCTCGCCGCAACACTCGATGCGACCGCACTTGCCGCCGAGCTCGGCCGCGTGCGCCTGCTCGACGCCCGCGCGGGCGAACGCTTTCGCGGCGAAGTCGAGCCGCTCGACAAGGCCGCCGGCCACATCCCCGGCGCGACCAACCGCTTTTTCAAGGACAACCTCGGCGCCGACGGCCGATTCAAGCCTGCCGCGCAACTGCGCGCCGACTTCGCCGCGCTGCTCGGCGCGCAGGGCGCAGCGAACACCGTGCACCAATGCGGCTCCGGCGTCACCGCCTGCCACAACCTGCTCGCGATGGAACACGCCGGCCTTGCCGGCTCGAAGCTCTACCCGGGGTCGTGGAGCGAATGGTCGTCCGACCCGAAGCGGCCCGTCGCGCGGGGTGGCTGAGCCCTTGTCCTACGTCAATTCGCGGGTGTAAACAGCTCGCGGTGAATCGGTCTCCGTAGCATCATCGCGTTACCGCCTCCGGGCGAGAAGGAGACGACCATGTTCAAGCGCATCCTGGTTCCGACCGACGGCTCCGAGATCACTGCGAAGGCGATCGATGCCGCCATCGAGCTGGCGAAATCCGTCGGTGCCCAGCTCTACACGATCAGCGTGAAGGAGCCCTTTCCGTACAGCGCCATCTCGGAAATGCAACCGACACCGCCGCAGGAGTTCTTCGACGCACAGGAGCGCATCGCCCTGAAACGCGTCCACGCGGTCGTCGAGCAGAGTCAGCAGGCCGGGTTGAATTGCCAGTCGCACACCGTCGAGGCGCTGCACCCGTGGGAAGCCATCATCGACCACGCGAGACGCATGGAGTGCGACCTGCTCGTGATGGCCTCGCACGGCCGGCGCGGCATGTCAGCCTTGCTGCTCGGCAGCGAGACGCAGAAAGTGCTGACGCACTCCAAGGTGCCCGTTCTCGTCGTGCGCTGATCGCGTCGAAAGCAGTCAGGCGACGCCGTTGGCCTTGAACCAGGCAACGCAGCGCTTCCAGCCGTCTTCGGCAGCGTCTCTCTTGTAGCTCGGCCGGTAGTCGGCGTGGAAGGCGTGCGGCGCGCCGGGGTAAACGACGAACTGCGAGGCCTTCGCCGATGCATTGCCGGCGGCCAAAGCGGCCTTCATCTGGTCGACTGCGGCCACCGGAATGCCTTGGTCTTCGGCGCCGTACAGGCCGAGCACCGGCGCGTTCAGCTTGCCCACCAAGTCGATCGGGTTGGTCGGCTTCAGCGCGGTCGGCGCACCGATCAGTTGGCCGTACCAAGCCACGCCGGCCTTGATGGCCGGGTTGTGCGCCGTGTACAGCCAAGTGATGCGCCCGCCCCAGCAGAAGCCGGTGATGCCGAGCTTGCCGGTGTCGCCGCCATTCGCCTTGGCCCACGCGACGGTCGCGTCCAGATCGCCCATCACCTGCACATCGGGCACCTTGCCGACGACTTCGCTGAGCAGCTTGCTGATCTCGCCATACGACTGCGCGTCGCCCTGCCGCACGAAGAGCTCAGGCGCGATGGCGAGGTAGCCCAGCTTCGCGAAGCGCCGCGCCACGTCGGCGATGTGCTCGTGCACGCCGAAGATCTCGGAGATCACGAGCACGACCGGCAGATCCTTCTTGCCGGCCGGTGCCGCCCGGTACGCCGGCATCTTGAAGTCGCCGACCATGATCGTGACCTCGCCGACCGTGAGGCCGCTGCTGTCGGTCTTGATCGTCTGCGCACCGACTGGCAGCACCGCGGCCGCGAAGCCGGTACCCACGGCCGTGCGGACGAAGTCGCGGCGGCTCAGGTCGAGCTTGTCGGTCGGGCGGTCGAGTTCGGTGGTCGTCGGCATGCGCGGCTCCGCGTGGGGGTGGAGGCAGTATTCTAGAAACAGCGCGCGGCACGGCGCGCGCGTCACGAAGAACCCCCGAATTTGCAAGGACAATGCGCCATGCAATCTTCTCCCTCCCGCCGCGCGATTGCGAATGCCCCGCGCTGGCCCGGCCAGCTGGCCGCGATCGACATGGGCTCTAACAGCTTTCGGCTCGAGATCGGCCAGCTGATCGACGGCCGCTACCGCCGCGTCGACTACCTCAAGGAGACCGTGCGCCTCGGCGCCGGACTCGACGCGAATGGCCTGCTCACCGACGAAGCCGGCGCGCGGGGCCTGGCCTGTCTGGCGCGCTTCGCGCAGCGGCTGCAGGGCTTCACGCCGGCGCAGGTGCGTGCGGTTGCAACGCAGACCTTGCGCGAGGCCCGCAACCGCGACGAGTTCCTGACGCGCGCGCAAGCCGAGCTCGGCTTCCCCGTCGAGGTGATCTCGGGCCGCGAAGAAGCGCGTCTGATCTACGCCGGCGTCGCGCGACTGCAGCCGTCGAGCGTGCCGCGGCTCGTCGTCGACATCGGCGGGCGCTCGACCGAGATGATCCTCGGCCATGGCCGCAAGCCGGTGCGCGCCGAGTCGTTCCAGGTGGGCAGCGTGAGCCTGTCGCTGAAGTATTTCGGCGAGGGCCGCTTCACCGAGAGCGCTTTCCGCCAGGCGCAGATCGCGGCCGGCGCCGAACTCGAGGAAGCGCTCGAACCGTTCGCGCCGCTGCACTGGCAAGAAGCGCTCGGTTCGTCGGGCACGGTCGGCGCAGTCTCGCAGCTGCTCGCGGCCAGCGGCGTCACCGACGGCCGCATCACGCCCGCCGGTCTGCGCTGGCTGATGGAACAGTGCCTGCGCGCCGGTCGGGTCGAGAAGCTGTCGTTGCCGGGACTGAAGGAAGAGCGCCGCGCCGTGATCGCGGGCGGTCTGTCGATTCTGTACACACTCGCCGCGAACTTCGGCATCGGCGAGCTGC
>JANXVK010000625.1 GCA_025351675.1 Rhizobacter sp. | reverse complement strand
TCGACCTGTTCAACGCCTTCGTCGCCGCCGGCAAGCCGGTGATCGGCATCTGCCGCGGCTGCCAGTTGATCAACGTCGCGCTCGGCGGCACGCTGTTCCAGGACATCCCGACCCAGGTAACACAAGCCATCTCGCACCGCGACGCCGACCTGTACGAACGCGCGCTGCATGACGTGAACCTGGTCCAGGGCACCAAGCTCGCGCAGATGTACCCCGGCGTGAAGCAGGCGAAGGTCAACTCGATTCACCACCAGGCGGTAAAAGACTTGGGCCGCGACCTCGTGGTCGAAGCGCTCGGCGTGCCCGACGGCATCGTCGAGGCGATCCGCTGGCGCGGCCCGAGCTATGTGTTCGGCATGCAGTGGCACCCCGAGTTTCTCGCCTTGAAATCGCTGGACACAAGTCAGCTCGATGGCAGCCCGATCCTGGGCGACTTTCTCGCCACCGCGCGCGCCGCCCGCGCCTCGTGGGGCCGCCCGTTCACGAAACGCAAGACATGATGAAGATCCACAACCCCGCCACCGGCACGCTGCTCGCCGAAGTGCCGCAAGCCTCGCCCGAGATCGTCGCCGAGCGCGCGGCGGCCGCGCGCGCCGCGCAGCCCGCGTGGGCGGCGCGGTCGATGCGTGAGCGCATGGAGATCCTGCAGCGCTTTCGGGTCGCGCTCGCGGCCGAGGTCGAGTCGCTCGCCGCGACGCTGACGGCCGAAGTCGGCAAGCCGATCCGCCAGGCGCGCAACGAGGTCAACGGCCTGCTGCCGCGTATCGACTTCTTCATCACGCAGGCGGAAGGCGCGATCGGCGCGCAAGAGTTGCACGATGAAGGCGGCACGCGCGAGGTGCTGAGCTTCGATCCGCTCGGCGTGGTCGTCAACATCTCGGCCTGGAACTACCCGTACTTCGTCGGCGGCAACGTGTTCGTGCCGGCGCTGCTGGCCGGCAACGCGGTGCTGTACAAACCGTCGGAGTTCGCAACGCTGACGGGCCTGCACATCGCTCGGCTGCTGCACGAATCAGGCGTGCCGCTGGACGTGTTCGTGCCGCTGGTCGGTGGTGGCGCGGTGGGTAGCGCGCTGCTCGGACAGCAAATCGACGGCGTGTTCTTCACCGGCTCGCACGCGACCGGCCAGCGCATCGCGGCGGCGGTCGGCCCGCGCTTCATCAAGCTGCAGCTCGAGCTCGGCGGCAAAGACCCGACCTACGTCGCCGAAGACGCCGATGTGAAAGCCGCGGCCGAATCGCTCGCCGACGGCGCGATGTACAACGCCGGCCAGAGCTGCTGCTCGGTCGAGCGCATCTACGTGCACGAGCGCATCCACGATGCGTTCGTCGCGGCCTTCGTCGAGACGGTCAAGGGCTTCAAACTCGGCGACCCGACCAGCGAAGAAACCTACATCGGCGCGATCACGCGCGCGCCGCAGCTCGATGTGCTCGACGCGCAGGTCGCCGATGCGAAAGCGAAGGGCGCGCAACTCCTGGCCGGCGGCCAGCGCCTGACCGATCGCCCCGGCAACTGGTACGCGCCGACTGTGTTCAGCCACGTCGATCACACGATGGACCTGATGCGCGAGGAAAGTTTCGGCCCGATCATCGGCCTCCAGAAGGTGAGCGGCGACGCCGAGGCGCTGACGCTGATGAACGACACGCGCTACGGCTTGACGGCCGGCGTGTTCACGAAGAACGAAGCGCGCGCGCAGGCCATCCTCGGGCAGGTCAACGCCGGCACGGTGTACTGGAACTGCTGCGACCGCGTGAGTCCGCGGCTGCCATGGTCGGGACATGGCGATTCGGGCGTCGGGCTGACCTTGTCAACGCTGGGCATTCAGACTTTCACGCGCCCACGCGCCTGGCATTTGCGCCAACCTTGATGCGGCTGGCGCTGTTCGACCTCGACCACACCCTGTTGTCGGGCGACAGCGACGTGCTGTGGTGCGAGTTCCTGATGGACGAAGGCCTGCTCGACCGCGCCGAGTTCGCGCCACTGAATGCCGAGATGGCGCGGCGCTACGCGCAAGCCAGCGTCAGCGCGCAAGAGTTCTGTGAGTTCTATGTCGCGACGCTTGCCGGCCGCACGCTCGCCGAATGGCGCCCGATCTGCCAGCGCTTTCTCGACCAGGTCATCGCGCCGCGCATCCCGGCCTCGGCCCACGCGCTGGTCGAATCGCACCGCGCACGCGGTGACCGGCTCGTGCTGACGACGGCGACGAACCGTGTGCTGACCGAGCTGACCGCGCAACACCTGCGCATCGACGATCTGCTGGCGACCGAGGTCGAGGTCGTCGATGGCGTGTGCACCGGCCGCACGCAGGGCGTGCTCAACATGCGCGAGGGCAAGGTGACGCGGCTGCAGGCCTGGCTGAGCGAGCAATCGCTGGCGCCGCAGACGCTCGCGGGGGCGGTGTTCTACAGCGACTCCAGCAACGACTTGCCGCTGCTGCAGGCGGTGGGCGTTGCCGTTGCCGTCGACCCCGATCCGCTGCTGCGGCATCACGCCGAATCGGCCGATTGGGCGATCCTCGAACTGATGCGCTGATCGGGCCACGCCCGGCCGCGCCGCGGCGACAGGCTCCGCGATAATCGCGGTCCTGAGCTGCGGCTGGGCAATCCACACGGAGATTCGAGATGGTGATGGACGTGGTCGACTACGAGATCAAGGGCGCGGAGATGCAGTTCGTCGAGGTCGAACTCGACCCGGGCGAAGCGGCGGTCGGCGAAGCCGGCAGCATGACGTTCATGGACGCCGGCATCGGCATGGACACGGTGTTCGGTGACGGCTCGCAGAGCAGCGGCGGCAGCGGCCTGTTCGGCAAGCTGCTCGGTGCCGGCAAGTGGCTCGTCACCGGCGAATCGCTGTTCACGACGGTCTACACGAACCAGTCGTCGGTCAAGGCGAAGGTCGCGTTCGCGGCACCGTACCCGGGCAAGATCCTGCCGTTCTCGCGCCTGGCCTCGCACGTGTTCGCGGCCGCGCCGCAGCGCGGCGGCTCGCGCGAAGAGGGCTCGGGGCTGGGCGCCGTGGCTGGCGGCGGGCTGCTCGGCAGCATCCTCGGCGGCGGCGACGACGACAGAGCCTGATGCTGAATCTGAATCTGAATCGCATGCGCCGCGCGTTGCTGGCGAGCCTGTTGCTCGCGGCGGGGGCGACAGCATTCGCTGCCGCGCCGGTTGCCGGCCCCTACCTCGAAGACCTGACCTGGACCGAACTGCGCGACCGGATCGCGGCCGGGACGACGACCGTGCTCGTGCCGATCGGTGGCACCGAGCAGAGCGGGCCGCAGATCGCGCTCGGCAAGCACAACCTGCGCGCGAAGGTAATCGCCGGCCGGATCGCGCAGCGCCTGGGCAATGCGGTGGTCGCGCCGACGGTCGCCTACGTACCCGAAGGCGCGATCGAGCCGCCCACCGGCCACATGCGCTTCGCCGGCACGATCTCGATTTCCGATGCGACCTTCGAGGCGATGCTTGAATCGGCCGCGCGCAGCTTTTGCCAGCACGGCTTTCGCGATGTCGTGCTGCTCGGCGACCACGGCGGTTACCAGAAAAGCCTGGAGCGCGTCGCCGCGAAGCTGAATCGCGAGTCGGCGGGGCGGCCAAGCTGCAAGGTGCTGGCGCTGGTCGACTACTATCGTGTGACGCAAACCGACTTCGTCGATGCGCTGAAAGCCAAGGGCTTCGGTGCCGAAGAGATCGGCACCCACGCGGGCCTGGCCGACACCGCGCTGATGCTGGCGATCGACCCGGCCGCGGTTCGGCCGGGGGCGTTCGCACAGGCGGCAAAGGCCGGCCCGCGCGAGGGCGTGCACGGCGACCCGCGGCGTGCCACGGCCGAACTCGGGCAGCTTGGCGTCGAGCGCCAGATCGAACGCTCGGTGCAGGTCATCCGCGAGGCGGTCCGGGCGCGTTGAACAACCCATGACGACTGACATTCGAGACGGAACGGTGCAATGAAACTGGCATTCAAGGAAATCGTGATCTGGGCCGTCGGCCTCAGTGCCGTGGCGGGCGTGACGGCGCTGAGCCAAGTGGCGATCGTGGCGGCCCAGACGAGCGCGGCAGCAGCATCCCCACCCGCAGCCGCCCCCGCGGCGCTGTCGTTGCTGCCCGGCATGCCGCCGGTGGTCGACCCGCGCAATCTCTACAGCGAGACCGCGGCCGGCAAGGTCGCCACGGCGCTGCAGGGCGACCTCGAACGCATCTACGTGCCGAACCTGCGTTCGAACGACGTCTACGTGGTCGACCCGAAGGCGATGAAGGTGGTCGAGCGCTTCAAGGTCGGCATCGGCCCGCAGCACATCGTGCCCTCGTACGATCTGCGCACGCTCTGGGTGACGAACAACGCCGAAGGCCGCACCGACGGCAGCCTGACGCCGATCG
>JANXVK010000623.1 GCA_025351675.1 Rhizobacter sp. | reverse complement strand
ACCGGGTTGACGGCGCGTGTCTCGTCGAACCTTGCACCGTCGCAATCGCCGTACACGCCCGTCGTGCTGCCGTAGACGATCCGCCGCACGCGGCCCTTGCGTGCGAGCGCCTGCAGCAGGTGCGCGGTGCGCGGGTCGGTTGCGCCGCTGGCCGGCGGCGGCGCGTCGATGCCGAGCAGCGTTTGCGCTGGTACGGCCGCGCGTCGGGCGCGCGCGTGACCGTGCTGCGCATCCCGGGCATCTACGCGGGCGATCGCGCCGGTGGCCATCCGCGCGAGCGACTCGCGCGCGGCGCGCCGGTGCTCGCAACTGCGCACGATGTGTTCACGAACCACATCCACGCCGACGACCTCGCTCGCGCCTGCGTCGCCGCGCTGCACCGCGGTTTGCCGCAGCGCGTGGTGCACGCGAGCGACGACACCGAGCTGAAGATGGCCGACTACTTCGACCTCGCCGCCGACCTCGAAGGCGTGCCGCGCCCGCGCCGCATCACGCGCGAGCAGGCACGCGAGGAGCTCTCGCCGATGCAGCTCAGCTTCATGGGCGAATCGCGCCGGCTCATCAACACGCGGCTGAAGCGCGAGCTGCGGCTCAGGCTTCGCTACCCCACCGTGAACCAAGGGCTGATCGCCTGAAACCACCGACCATGAAGACACTCATCCTGACCGACCCGATCCCCGCGGGCGCATTCACGAAGGCGATCCACGCGATCGCGCCCGACGCCGATCTGGTCGAATACCGTCGCGACATCACCGATGCAGAGCTGGCGGAGGTCGACGTAGTGCTCGGCTGGCGCTTCCCGGCCGGCGTGGCGCATCGGCTGCCGAAGCTGAAGTGGGTCTGCTCGGTCGCGGCGGGTGTCGAGAAGCTGCTCGTGCCCGAACTCGCGCCTCACGTTCCGCTCTCGCGCATCGTCGACACCGAGCAGGCCGAAGGCATCGCGCAGTTCGTCGTGCTGATGGCGCTGCGGCACGTGCGCGGGCTCGAAGGCTACGAGGTGCTGCAGCGCGAGCGCGCCTGGAAGCGCCAGCCGATGGCCGCGGCGCGCAGCCGCGTCGCGGTGCTCGGCATGGGCACGATGGGCGCTGTGGTCGCGCGGCTGCTCGGCGCGGTCGGCTTCGCGGTGACGGGCTGGAGTCGCAGCACCGGCGCGTCGCTCGATGTGTTGCTGGCGAGCAGCGACATCGTCGTCTGCGCGCTGCCGCTCACGCCCGCGACCGACGGCATCCTCGATGCGAGCGCGTTCGCGACGATGCCCAAGGGCAGCTACCTGATCAACGTCGCGCGCGGCGCGCACGTGGTCGAGCCCGAACTGATCGGGGCGGTGCGCAGCGGCCACCTCGCAGGCGCGGCGCTCGACGTGCAGCGCAACGAGCCGATGCCGGCCGACGACCCGCTGTGGCGCGTGCCCGGCATCACGATCACGCCGCACATCGCGGCGCAGTCGTCGCCCGAGACGATCGCGGCGCAGTTCGTCGCGGGCTTGCGTTGCGTGCAACGCGGCGAGGCGCCGCCGCAGCAGGTCGATCGACCGCGCGGCTACTGACGAGGGCTCGGCCGGCGCCGGGCCGCCCCAAGGCGGCCGGGCACCCGCCCGGCGGGTGGTGGCGTAGCCCGCCACCGGGTGCCCCATTCACTCATTTCCCGAACGGCGAGCGCCCCTGCCAGTAGCGAATCATCAGGAAGCCGCCGAGCATGCCGCCGAGGTGCGCGAAGTGGGCCACGCCCTGCATCGTGCCGGTCACGCCGAACAGCAGTTCGAGCCCACCGAAGATCGCGACGAAGTATTTCGCCTTCATCGGGATCGGCGGGAACAGCGGCATGATGATGCGGTTCGGGAACATCATCCCGAAGGCCAGCAGCAGGCCGAACAGGCCGCCCGAGGCGCCCACCGTCGGGTAGGTCGCGCCGGTCAGCGCAGCCACCAGCAACTGCGCAGCCGCCGCCGTCAGCACGCTCGCGAAGTAGAACTGCAAAAAGCGCTTCGGCCCCCACAGCCGCTCCAGATCGGAGCCGAACATCCAGAGCCCGAGCATGTTGAAGAACAGGTGCGTGAAGCTGCCGTGCAGGAACGCATAGCTGACGACCTGCCACGGCAGGAAGCCGCTGCCGAGCGGCCACAGCGCGAGCATGCGCGTGAACCAAGGCCCGAGAAAGAGGTCGATGCAGAACGCCGCCACGTTGATCAGGAGCAGGGCTTGGGTCACAGGGGGCATCGACGGCATGCGCGAACTTTCGGTTGGGCGGCAAAGGTGCAGAGTCTAAGGGTCGGGTCGCGGCGCTCGAATTCAAGTCGACCGTGTGGCAGAATCGCGCCCTCGATAGCACCGGGCCTCGGTGGCGGAATCGGTAGACGCGATGGACTCAAAATCCATTATCGAAAGGTGTGCCGGTTCGAGTCCGGCCCGAGGCACCAACTCCCTGATCGAGCGCTCGTTCCGGCGGCCTGCGAGAATCGCGGTCGAGGAGAGTTCATGAGCGTTCCATCCCGTTCCAAAGCCGCCCCGAAGTACAACACCGTCGAAGACGTCATCGGCAACACGCCGCTGGTGCGGCTGGTGCGCATGCCCGGTCTCGACAAAGAGCAGCGCGGCAACGTGGTTCTCGGCAAGCTCGAAGGCAACAATCCGGCGGGCTCGGTGAAAGACCGACCGGCGATCAGCATGATCCGGCGCGCCGAAGAGCGCGGCGACATCCGGCCCGGCGACACGCTGATCGAAGCAACTTCGGGCAACACCGGCATCGCGCTCGCGATGGCCGCGGCGATCCGCGGCTACCGCATGCTGCTGATCATGCCGGAGGACCTGAGCGTCGAGCGCGCGCAGACGATGAAGGCCTTCGGCGCCGAGCTGATCCTGACGCCACGTTCGGGCGGCATGGAGTACGCCCGCGATCTCGCCCAGCAGATGCAGAAGGACGGCAAGGGCCGCGTGCTCGACCAGTTCGCGAACGCCGACAACCCGCGCATCCACTACGAGACCACC